>JALVXO010000168.1 GCA_027022775.1 Campylobacteraceae bacterium | reverse complement strand
GTATTTTATAAAGCTTGCTTACGCATTTCTTGGCAAATACAGCGGCGGACCCGCAAAAGCCAGCGTGGTTGCAAGCGGACTGACAGGGGTAATAAGCGGCAGCTCTACCGCAAATGTCGTAACAACGGGTGTTTTTACAATTCCTCTGATGAAAAGGCTTGGCTTCCCTGCAGAAAAAGCAGCTTCTGTTGAGGTTGCAGCCTCTACCAACGGGCAGTTAATGCCGCCCGTTATGGGTGCAGCAGCATTTATTATAGCCGAATTTTTGGGACTTGCTTATACAGATGTAATAATATCTGCAGCAATCCCTGCAATTGTAAGCTATCTTGGGCTTTTATACATTGTTCATTTAGAATCAAAAAAACTCGGTTTAAAAGGTGAAGACCCATCTAAACTGCCTCCGAAATTAAAAACATTTTTAAGCGGTTTGCACTATTTAATACCGGTAATTTACCTGATGTATGTTTTAATAGTTTTACGCCAATCTGCCCAATCTGCAGCATTTAGTGCAATCTGGGTGCTTATGCTTATAATGGCGCTCCAAAAACCGCTTGCTGTCCTGGCAAAAAAGCAAAAACCGCAAATCAAAGATTTATTAGAAGGCTTTAGTGACATTTTCCATGGAATGGTAAACGGCGCAAAAAATATGGTGCCAATAGCCCTGGCAACCGCAATTGCAGGCATTGTCGTAGGCAGCATTACGCTAACTGGAATCGGACAGGTGCTTTTGGATGTGGTTGACAGCCTCTCAAACGGCAATATCTTAATAGTCCTGCTCTTAACCGCCCTAATCTCTCTGATTTTAGGAATGGGCTTGCCGACAACCGCAAACTATATAGTTGTAGCATCCCTAACCGCCCCGATTATGATACAGTTAGCAGGAGACAGCGGCTACCTAATCCCAGCAATCGCTGCGCATCTTTTTGTATTTTATTTCGGAATCTTGGCAGACGACACCCCGCCTGTTGGAATAGCCGCCTACGCAGCCGCAGGAATAGCCAAATCAGACCCGGTAAAAACCGGTCTGCAAGGCTTTGCTTACGATATTAGAACCGCCATACTGCCGTTTATGTTCTTTTTTAATACTCAACTGCTGCTAATAGATAAAATAGACCCGTCCGATGCCAGTAAACTAACATTCATAACAAACCCGCTTGAGATTGCAGTAATTTTCTTAATTTCAATGTTAGGAATGTTCAGCTTCTCCAGCGCCATCCAAGGCTATTTTATAAAACAGTGCAACCTGCTAGAGCGCTTCCTCTTCCTTCTAGCCACCCCGCTCTTTTTTATCCCAAACATAGTTTTAAAATACATCCCCGCTTTAGGAAACAACTATGTCTGCTATGCAACAGGTTTAGGCATTTGGGGATTGGTTTATCTGTGGCAGAGGGTTAGAAATTAAAACTTTTTTGAAAAATCGGCTTTAAGCTTGCTCAAAGCCTCTGCATCTTTTTAAGCCCGATTTTTACAAGCTCTTCTACCGAACCGCTCTCGCCTGCAAGCGCTTTTTTGATTGCATCTTTTTTAAATCCCAGCGACTCAAGCGCCATTGTGGCTTCTAAAATCGCGCCGCTGCCCTCTTCTTTTTGTTCATCACCTGTTACAATAAAATCGGCAAGCTCAACCAAAATTCTGCTTGCGGCTTTTGGTCCTATGCCCGGCACCCGCTTAAGCATTGCAACATCTTTTGCGCTTACAATTTTTGCAAATGCTTCAGGCGTAAAAGTTGAACACACCGCCAAAGCTACTTTTGGTCCTACACCGTTTATTTTAAGCAGAGTATCAAACATTTTCTTTTCACTCTTTGTTGCAAAACCGTATAGCAAATTTGCATCTTCGCGGATAATTTGTGTAACAAAAAGCTTTGCCCTGCTGCCATCTATTGCGCTGGAACTGTTTATAGAAACATTCACTTCGTAAGTTAAGCCATTAATAAAAATATGCAAAAGCGTCGGTTCTTTGTAAACTATTTCGCCCTCTATACCTACTATCATATTAATTCCTAAAGTTTTTTAGTATTTTATAGTTATAATTCTTGAAAAAAGATAAAGAGAAGCAAATGCGGATAAAATCGATTTTTTCAAACAGCGGCGGAATATTACTCTCTAG
>JALVXO010000167.1 GCA_027022775.1 Campylobacteraceae bacterium | reverse complement strand
AATTTATGGTGGGCAAAAGACACTTCCATAAAAAATATACAATTAGAAACAATGCAACTGTGGGCAAACCTTTTTGGAGTGCCTTATACTTTTTCGGTAAACGAGTAGTCAAAAAGTTTCCCCGGGGAAACTTTTTATCTTTTTAATCCCTTTTTGGAATTCACTAATGGGAAAAGATTTTTATTACATTTGTCCAAATCCATTCTATCTAATCCAAGTTCTTTCAAAATACCAAGTTTATCAAACTCAATATTTTTTTCAAGATACAAAGAGTGCAATTTTTTGCTTAAAAGTGGAGGGTAATTTAATGATTTTTCAAAAAGTTCCGTCTCTTTTATATATTTTGGAAAATAAATTTGAAAGCGTTTAACGGTATCTTTTAATAAACTTTTTGTTTTGGATACAGAAAAATCAAGCATTTCTCCCATATGCACATACTCTTTAAATCTTAACTTTCTTTTTTTTGGATTTTTATAATCATAAGCTATTCCAAAATCATCACTATTTTTTCCTTCATAAGGATAGGTGCTTATAATGTCATACAGCGGTGCAAGAGCCCATTTCCCACCCTTTGTTTCTATTAAACCTATATTTTTTGCATGTAAATCTCCATGCTTAATTAAAGACGAGTAAACAATAAATTTAAAAATATTGTCACGGCTTGTTTTATCTTTAACAATACTGCTGAATTTTTCTAATATAGAAAGTATAGTTATATCATATTTATCTTCGCTTTCAATATTGAGTTGTTGCGCAAAGTCGTATTGATGATATTTATATCCTTTGTATCTATCATATCTTTTTACCAAAAAATAAAAATCTCTGTTTTCTCCTAATATTATTGCAGTATATGGAACATCTAATTTGAGTTCATTTTTTGCAAAACTCATAAACAAGTGTTCATTTAGCGCTAAATACGGGGTGTTTTTTATTCTCTCATCGCTTGCATACGGCTTTAATAGATATTGAGCAACCTCTCCTTTGTCTTTTTGAACCTGTTTTATTTTTTTAGCGTTATAATCTATATTTACATCAATTTTATGCTGATAACCGCTTAGCGAAGAGTAAAGTTCTCTTTTTGTTGCCGAACCCTTTAAAGCTGTTAATGGAATATCAACTTTATAATCAAGTAAATTTACGAAACTATTCTCTCCTAAAATACTTTTTTTAACGCTTATCCAGGTTGGAATTTTGTCTAGCTCATTTTTTGATTGAGCAGGAAAAGAGCTTAAGGGCACAAAATCAAAATTTCCGTGTGTATTATCGAGTTCTAAAAGCAGTTCAAGCGGATTCATTATTTTACCATCTTTAAATAAAAGCCTTTCTCTGCGTGTGCTTTCAGGAATTAAATTTTCAAAAATAGGAAAAAGAGAATAAGAATTATTATTTTGCTTTGGCAAAGAGGGTAATCTTTCTCCTTTGTAATTTGAGGCATAAGAAAATTGATACCCTTTTGCATAAGTAAATGAGACAATCCCAACTTCTTTGCTGTTTTGTAAAACTTTTACCACAATAGGTTTTTCATCAATTGCATAATTTCTTTGATAATACCGTTTATTAGTCTGTCCGACTGCAATAATTAAACCCTCTTCTAGCAGCAGATGTAAATAATCCCTTATTGTTCTTTCCGCTTGATTGGTATATGCTTTTATCTCTTTTACCGTAAGTTTGTCGCAAGCTTCAAAAAGTCGTTTTAACTCTTCTAATTTTGCTTTTTTTTTCATTGAATACCTTTTAAAACTTCGGCGAAAAATTAAAACTTCGGCGAATTTATACTATATTTAAGTATTATATAATATTTAAATTCTCTTTAGCTTAATTGTTATTTTTCTTTTTTTAACTGCTCAATTAATTTTTCTAGTTCTTTAATAACAGTCTCTTTTTCGTCATCTTTAATTCTATTTAAATCCAATTTAAACGATACCTTAGAACCCTTTGATTTAAAAGAGTAGGGCAAAAGTTTCCCCGGGGAAACTTTTTTATTGCTATTGCTGCCATTTAATTTTTTTACATATTCACTTATCTGGTCTCTGCTCATTGATTTCTTTATAATATATTTAAGAGCATCCAGCTGGTTTTCATAAGTTACATTTGAAATTTCAAATAAAATAC
>JALVXO010000166.1 GCA_027022775.1 Campylobacteraceae bacterium | reverse complement strand
TTTATTATCTTTTGTTTTTGCCGTTACTTTTATGCTTGTGTTTGTATCTTTGTTTAGTTTTGTTTTTGCTACTTTTAAGTTTATCGATTTTATTTCGCTTAGGGTTGTGTTATCGTCTGTTGTGTTACCGTCATTGCCGTTTGTGGTATTTGTGTCACCGCTATTGCCACCACCGCCTGTAGTGTTGCCATCTGTTCCGCCATTACCGTTTGTGCCGTTATTATCGCCACTGGTAGCATTATCATCGCTGTTGCCGTTTGTATCGCCATTACCGCCTGTGCCATTTGTATCACCACCTTTAGTGCCGTCATCATTTACAGTGCTGTTACTATTTTTATTGCCATTGTCACCTTGTCCATTTAAAACAATAGAGGTAGTGTTATCATCACCTATCAACCCATATTCAGAACTATCACCACTATGCTTATTATTACATCCGGTAACTATTAAAGCACCTAAAACCAACAATTTAAACAACAATACCTTTTTCATAAATACCCTTTAGAGTAAATCTTAATTTGATTGTAACAAATAAAACTACTTTTTTAAAGTTTTATAAACTTTCGTAATATTTTTAGCTATCATATTACAACCTTTTACACCCCAATTATCAATTTAAACACAACAAAATTCATCTTTTAGGGTCAGATCCCTTTTTTTAGAGCAGTTAGCTGTTTTTACACTCCACTGGGAAGGTAAATTTTCTAATTTTTTCAATTGTTTATCAATGGCATTCATAATCTCTTTTTTTGCCGAAGTATCTACTAAATAGCTATTGTTTGATAAAACATCTACATAATATTCTTTATAATTAGGTTTCTTTTCATCTCCCTCTTTTAGTCTTAAGCCCATATAAAAAGTAAATGCATGAACATTACTGTCTAAATTATCCTTAAATCCATTAGTAGCCACCCACCAATTTTTGTATATGCCATTTATATTATTTCTATAAACATATGGAGATTTAGGTTTTGGAGGTACAGTTTTATTAGGCGAAGAATCTTCATTTTTTGGTTTCCAAGTTACATGCACAACATTACAATCAATCCCGTTTTTAAAAAATCCCCAGCCTAATCTTGCAACTAAATCATTATTCCAGCCAATACTTTTTGGCATATCTGGCTTTATATTAGATATTGGATCGGGTGAAGCAATACTGACCGCTTCCCAATACTTCTGCATCCATTTTGCTCGCTCACCTAAATGTTCATACGCTTCTTGTGCAAATAAGTTACCTTGGGAATGAGCAACTACTAATACCCTATGACCTCTTTTGATACTGTTTTCATACTTATCAACCTGCAAGCTTAAATCTAATTGGTGGATTGTTTCTCTGTCTTTTTTTATCATTTTATATAATTTATCTTCTAAATCTTGCAAATTTATTACTTGATAGGTTGATTCAAACAAATCTAATGCCATTGTTCTTGTTTGGTTATAGGCGTAATCTACTTTGCCTATGTGTTTTTTAAAGTCTTTTAAGGTTGGATAAAGAGATATAATTTCTGGTTTTAATACAACTTCAGCATTAAATTTTGCATCTTTTTCTTTTATCAAAATACCATTACCAAAATAAACATCAATTTTAGACTCATCTACTATCGATAAAGCAAAAGAGCTAAATAGTATTAGGAGTAAAATTATCTTTTTCATTACCTACTCCTTGTTATACTTTGATGTATTAAAATCGCAAGCATTTTTCATATTAATATCAATTTTAGCAGTTGGATATACATCCCCACTCAAAAGTTTATCATATTCTATGTATTTTCTTTTTCGTTCATTTGTGTTGTAATATTTAAACTCTATAACATCATCTATTCTCTCTTTTAAAAGTAAAGGCTCATTGAAGTATTTAGCATAGACCATATAGTAACCTTCACAAGTAATTATAGAATCAACCCTCCCCCTAATGCTCTTAGCCTCTTCTCTAGTTTTAGGCTGTTTTTCCAACACAAGCTTATACCCTCTAGCAGCCTGCATTGCAATATCTATATAGATAGGGTGTTTATCTTTATATTTATTATATATCCATCTCTCCACATCATCCCTTACCCCGTTTTTATTAACATCAACTCCAAGAAGCGTTGCATTATTAACTTTTGGGTCAGGT
>JALVXO010000165.1 GCA_027022775.1 Campylobacteraceae bacterium | reverse complement strand
GCAAAAGGGTTGCAAGACACACAAGAATGATTGTAACCCCTGCGACGCAGAGAATCTTTTTAGAGGCGCAAGAGAAAGGTTACATCCGCGATTTAATTGAAGCTGGCGCAGTGGTTTCCAACCCGACTTGCGGCGCCTGCCTTGGCGGATATATGGGAATTTTGGGCGAAGGCGAAAAGTGTGTTTCGACCACAAACAGAAACTTCGTAGGAAGAATGGGCGCAAGAACCAGCGAAATTTACTTAGCAAACTCCGCAGTAGCGGCAGCAAGCGCAATTGCAGGCAAAATTGCAGACCCTAGAGATTTATAAAATGTCAAAAGTTTTAATTCTGCACGGCTGGGGCGGAAGCAATTACCCCCACTGGCAGGCAAAACTGGCGGCAAAAATCGCCTGCAATTACGGAACAGTAGCTTTTCCTCTTTTAAAAAACCCCACTATCCAAGCAAAAATGTATGGCTTAAACAGCTGCAAAAGATAATGTCAGATTTTAACCAAAATTTAAAGCGGGAGTGTAATGGCTGATTTAATTTTAAGCATAGAGAGCAGTTGTGACGACAGTTCAATTGCACTTACAGATGCAGACTCTTTAAAACTAGTTGAGCATTTAAAACTCTCTCAAGAGAGTGAACATAAAGTTTATGGCGGGGTTGTTCCAGAGCTTGCAAGCCGCCTGCATGCAGTGGCGCTGCCGAAACTTTTAGAGAAATTAAAATCCCGCTTTAATGATATTAAAGCTGTAGCTGTAACAACACACCCCGGGCTTTCTGTATCGCTGCATGAAGGGGTGATAATGGCAAAAGCGCTTTCGGTTTTTTTAAATGTGCCAATTATTGGGGTTAACCACTTAAAAGGGCATATCTATTCGCTATTTATTGAAAAAGAGGCAAATTTGCCGCTGCTTGCACTTTTGGCAAGCGGAGGCCATACACAGCTTATAAAAGTAGAAAATTATGATAAAATGGAGCTTTTAGCTACTACAATAGATGACAGCGTCGGTGAAGCTTACGATAAAGTGGCAAAGATGCTTAATCTTGGCTATCCCGGCGGGCCTATAATCGAAAAACTCGCAAAAGAGGGGGATGAAAACGCCTTTAATCTGCCAGTTCCTATGCAAAACTCTCCGCTTGTGGCTTTTTCGCTTTCGGGGCTTAAAAATGCTGTAAGATTGCAGATAGAAGCTCTTGGAGGCGCACAAAACATGAATCGCCGGCAAATTTGCGATTTAAGCGCCAGTTTTCAAAAATCTGTACTTAAACACTTGCTGCAAAAAAGTAAAAAAGTTTTTAAAAAAGTGCCGTATAAAAATTTTGCAATAGTAGGCGGGGTGAGCGCTAATGAGTATATAAAAAACGGTTTTAAAAAACTTTGCAAAGAGTTTAATAAAGAGTTTTTGGAAGTTCAGATGCAATATACATCAGATAATGCCGCAATGATAGGCAGATGGGCAGCAGAAGCTTACAGAGCCAAAGAGTTTGATACAATAAACACTGTTAAAGCAGGTTCTACTAAAAAACTCGAAACTGGAAACTTTTTAAAGTAGTTCGCTTAATCACAAAATTGTAAATATAAAACCTTTTTGCAATAAATATTTACAAATTGGATATTTTTGTATATAATTGTAACTTAATTAAACTATTTCTGGAGGTAATAATGAAAAAATTAATGGCAGCATCGCTTTTTACTCTATCTCTAATTGCAGGCGAAAACCATGCACATTGGGGTTACAGCGGAGATACTTCTCCAGAGCACTGGGGTGATTTAAGCGAAAAATTCTTTATCTGTAAAAAAGGGGTAAACCAGTCGCCTGTTAATTTAAACAGATTTATAGATGCAAAACTTGACCCGCTAAAAGTTCAATACAGTACAAATGCAAAGAGTGTTGTTAATAACGGTCATACAATAGAAGTAAAAGCAGACGGAAAAAATTCGGTTACGGTTGATGGAATCAAATTCAATCTTCTTCAGTTCCACTTTCATACACCAAGCGAAAACCAGATAAAGGGCAAAAATTTCCCTATGGAAGCCCACTTTGTCCACAAAAGCAAAGAGGGCGAATATCTAGTTGTTGCCCTTATGTTTAACGAAGGTGAAAAAAATAAAAATTTACAAAAAATGCTAGATAGTTTAAACCCAAAAGAAGGAAATGAAAGCGAAATTAAAAAAAGTTTTAAACCTAATGAGCTTTTCCCAAAAGATTTAAGCTACTTCAGATACAGCGGCTCTTTTACAACACCGCCTTGTACCGAAGGGGTCAGATGGATTGTTCTTAAAACCCCTGTAACTGCATCTAAAGAACAAATTGAACAAATGCACAAAATCATGGGCAAAAACAACAGGCCGGTTCAGCCTCTAAAAGCAAGGGTTATTCTAAAATAGTTTAAATCCAAAGCCCTCTGCTTTGTTTGAAATAACGGGGCAGAAGTCATAATGCAAAAATTACACCTTAAAAGCCGCAAAAACTGCAGCGGCTTTTAGCTGTTTTCTGTTTCGGCTGCGCTGTATCTGCGATAAATTTAAATTTTATTTGGCGCGTTTTGGCCCCATAAGCATTAATGTCCAGTAAGCTTTTTTCTCTTTGTTGCTTATTACTTTTGCCAAAGCAACATCGGTAAATTTCGGATTCATAATTGTCTGGCAATCTTTGGGTCTTGAAATCCAGTAATTTATTAAATCTTTTGGAGTTTTTAAACTGTTTAAATCGGTTCTTATAACCAGTTCGCCGCTGAGATACTTTTTTGAATCTTTTTCCTGGTTAACCCTTTCATAAAAATGGCTGCCGCGCCCCAGTTTTAAATTTATTGCAGTAACATCTGTCATTGTTCCCGAACCTTCATGCGAAAGCATTTTATTAACCGCCATATCTATAGTGTGCTCTTTTGTCACATTATACAAAGATTGGTTCCAGCGGAGCGGAGGCGCTGGTTTACCGCAAATTTGGGTTTTGCTTCTTGCTTCATTGATTGCTTTAATTGTTGCCTGCTCGATAGTCAGTTTTTTAGGTGCAGCAGTTGTGCTGTTTGCACCCAAATTTGTGTTTGCTGCTTTTAATCCTTCTTTTGCTTTTTGAACAATCTTATCGCTGTTTACTACATTTTGTGCATTTAAAGAAACAAAAAGCAGTGTCAGTACCAATTTTTTATACATAAATCTCCCTTTTGAATAAAACTAATCCCATTATACAATAAAATTTGAAAAAAATTAAATGTTTGTTTTTTAGTATAAGCATTTTTTAAAAATCAGATATTATGGTGAATCTTTTAATTTATAATTTTACAAAATATAATTTAACCTTAAAAAATATTCCTAAAAAAAGTTTTTAGAATGTGTAATTTTGTTATATTTTTAGAAAAATTATAAATTAATTCCAATAAAAAATAGTAAAACTATGTCGATTAAAGATAATAAAATGGAAAAAATATTACCATTACATGGATAAGAAAAAAATACAATTTTTTTTATATGGATAAAAGATAAATTTGAAAAATTCAGTAAAAAAGGGTATTATTAAATATGGAAAACCAGAATATTCTTAAAATCGTTAAGATATAAGAATATATGGAAGTAGTACTATTTATTTGGGAGGATTTTATGCAAAAAAAGGCATTGGGCGCTTTAACTATTTTGTTGGCACTAAACAGTTTTTTATATGGAGAGTTTGACAAAAGTTACAAAGTTAACATTACACCCAATTTATCGTATATTGATGTGGATGTAATGGGGAAACCGGTAAGAATAGACAGAATTCAGGATACAAAGCATAAACTGACAAACAGTTACTCAAAAACATCCAGACCCTGTCCGCCGTTTTGCGTTAGCGCATTTGAGCCGGTTCCGGGTGTAGAAACGTACGGAGAGCTGGAGCTTTTAAATTTTTTAAAAACAGAGGTAAAAAACAATAAAGGTGTGCTGGTAGATGCAAGGCTTCCAAAATGGTACAAAGAGGGGACAATACCGGGTGCGATAAACCTGCCGTTTTCTATTTTAAATCCTGACACTTCAAACCAGTATCTGCAGCAAGTGCTTCCAATTCTCGGTGCAGAAAAAAAAGGAGACGGCAGCTGGGATTTCAGCAAAGCCCAGGATTTGGTTGTATTTGATAACGGCCCTTGGTGCCAGCAGGCAGTAAGGGCAATAAACCATTTAGTTAAAATAGGTTATCCAAAAAGCAAAATAAAATATTACCGCGGCGGCATGCAGTATTGGCAGATTTTGGGTCTGAAAGTGTTTAAGCAATAAAATGCAATGGAGGGGGAGAGATGTACAAAATTATTTTAGCAGCAATGCTGCTTTTTTCTTCTCTGTTTGCAATGAACGACAAAGAGTTGGCAGTTACCATTAACCTTTCAGGCAAACAGAGAATGCTTACCCAGAAAATGAGCAAAGAGGCTCTTTTAATTAAACTGGGAATAGATGTTGAGCAAAACAGAAAAAAGCTGCAAAAAACATCTGAACTGTTTGATAAAACTTTAAAAGGTTTGCAAAGAGGGGATGCGTCACTGGGGCTGGTTCCGACTGAAAACAGAGAGATACAGGCTAAGTTAAAAGAGGTTCAAAAGCTTTGGGAACCTTTTTATAAAAAAATTAAAGAGGTTTATACCCAAAAAAATCTGAGCAACGGCACATTTAAATATATAGAAGAGAACAATTTGCCATTGTTAAAAAAAATGAATGAAGTTGTGTATATGTATGCAGCTATCGGAAATAAAGGCGGCAACAAACTGAAAATGGCAACAGATATAAACCTTGCCGGCAAGCAGAGGATGCTTACCCAGAAAATGGGTAAAGATTTGCTTTTGTACCAGGCGGGGATAAAACCTAAAAAAGCTTTGAAAGATTTAGCTGAATCTATGAAGCTTTTTGACAAAACTTTAAAAGGGCTGTATGACGGCGACAAAGAGCTTAATCTCGTTGGAACAAAACTGCCAAATATCCGCCGTCAGCTGGATAAGGTAAAAGCCCTATGGGAAGAGGTTAAACCCAAAATTGTCAAAGCTATTAAAAATAAAAACAATCTGCAGCTAACAAAAGAGGTTATAACCAAGCTGGACGAAACAAAAGAAGAGATGAATAAAGCGGTTTATATGTATGCAAACTCAATTAACCGCCAAAAGCAGGTATTTAAGCTAAATGCAATTATTAGCAGCTTTATGAGCAAAAAGAACAAGGCTAAACATTTAATTAATTTAGCCGGAAAGCAGAGAATGCTGACGCAGCGTATAAGCAAGCTGGCAATTGAGTGCTCATACCATTTAATTCCAAAAAGCTGTACCAAACTGGAACAGTATGTCACGCTTTATCAAAAAACTCTTTTAGGCTTTAAAAACGGGGATAAAGATTTGGATTTAACTGCCCAAAAAGACTCTAAAGCGGTTGCACAGATTGATAAACTTTTAAAAATGTGGAAACCGTTTGATGAAGCTGCATTGAAAGTACAGCACAGCCAGGGGGCGGACAAAAAAGCGCTTGAGTATGTTATGGCGCACAATGAAGAGCTTTTAAAAGAGAGCAACAAGCTGGTTAAAATTTTTAGTGCATTAAATCAGAATTTTGCAAACTATATTGATAATGCGCAGATAAAACTGGTTGACATTGCAGGGCGGCAGAGAATGCTAACCCAAAAAATGACAAAAGAGTTTTTAGCAATTAATCAAATGGGCAAAAAAGAGTATAAAGATAAAATGCAAAAGACAATTAAACTGTTTGATGATAGTTTAAAAATGTTAATAAACGGAAGCAAAGAGCAAATGCTTCCAAAAGCGACAAATCCTAAAATAAAGGCTCAATTGGTTAAAGTAACCAAACTATGGCAAAAAATTATGCCATTTTACAATAAAAACGGCTTAAACAAAAAAGAATTGGTATTATTATTAGAGGCAAACCCGATTTTGTTAAAAGAGATGAACAAAGCGGTAAACTTAATTGAAGTTTCAACCGAATATTAAGGAGGGAATGATGTTTGAAAACAATAAAAACGGTTTAGATGATTTAATAAACGGAAGCGGACAGCCTATAATTGTGCAAGAGAGCGGAAGCGATAAGAAATTTCTTTACACTTTGCTGATTTTGCTAGTGGTGCTGTTTTTAATCGCACTTGGATTAATTGCTTTTTTAGGAAGCAAATTTTTTGGCAATAACAGCGCTGCAGAGCAAAACAGAGTTGTTCAGCAGGTTAAAGAGCCTAAAGGCAGCAGCGAAACCGAAGAGGCAGCCAAAAAGGTTGTTGCGCAGATTGCACAAAAACATAAACAGGCAAAAAACGGCAGCGATGAGTTAGAAAATCTTGTTCAGCAGCAAGAAAACCCAAAACCCAAAACAAAAGTTGAAAAAACAATAGCTCAAGTTGCATCCAGCAGCGGAGCTAAAGGGTTGTCGCCTGAAGATTTAGAAAAAATAGCAAAACTGGTGGCTCAAGAGCTGGCAAAAAGAAACAAGGCTCCTGAAAAACCGGCAGCAGCGGCCTCTTCTGCTGATGCACAGCCAAAACCTGCTGCCAGTTCAAGCGCGAGTGAAGATGCAGCGCTGCTTGCCAGTTTGCAAAGTGCCGAAGCGGATACTTTAAAAGAGCAAAAGATAGATGAGAGCACAATTAAAAAAAGCAATGTCCAGGCAAAAACAAGCAGTGAAAAAGTGGATACATTTAACAAAGTTATTGTTAATAAAAAGAGCAGCAAAGATGATGAGTTAGCAAAACTCTCATCTGAAATAGATGCTATTTTGCAAAGTGAAGATGTTAAAAAGCAAGAGCAGAATCTTCAATATAAGCAGGAGTATGAAAAAGAGGCTAAAGAGCGGGCTGCAGAGATGAGATATTATGTTGTGAAAAAAGGTGACACTTTAAGTTCAATTGCTTACAAAGCTTATGGAAATTGGGCAGCTTATGTTAAAATATACAAAGCAAATCCGGATTTGATTAAAAATCCAAACAGAATATATGTCGGAATGAGACTTAGAGTTCCAGTTGACAAAGAGTATAAAGCAAACCATTCAGGAAGATAAAAATGAAAAAACTTACATTTGCATTAATATTTAGCGCTCTTGCGCTAAATGCAGAAAATGTTGTAGTTAAGCTTACAAAAGATATTCCTTACATGAAAATCAATGACAGCGGGGTTAATGTTACAATTAAAAGAATCCAGGAAACCGATAACAGACTAACAGATGATTTTGCAAAGACATCAAGAGTATGCCCTCCTCACTGCATTCAGCCCATTAAGCTAAAAAACGGCGTAAAGACTATCGGCGAATTGGAACTGATAGATTTTATTAAAAATAAAGTGTATAAAAACAAAGGTATTTTGGTAGATGCAAGGCTTAAGAAGTTTTTTGAGCTGGAAACCATTCCTGGAGCAATTAATATACCTTTTACAATAAGCGAAGTAAATTCTAAAACTATCACAGAGAAGCTTTTTAAAGCCCTGGGCGCTAGGCCAAAAGGCGACGGAAGCTGGGATTTCAGCGAGGCTAAAGATTTGGTGGTTTTTTGCGGAGGATTATGGTGCGGCACTTCTGCAAAATTTATAAATAATCTTGTCTCAAAAGGATACCCTCCTGAAAAGATTTTATGGTACAGAGACGGCCTTCAGGGGTGGAAGCTTTTGGGTTTAACAACAGTTGTTCATAAAGCTATCGAAGCAAAAAAATAAAAAAGTTTATTAAAAAAGCACATTTTTCCTCTTTTATGCTATAATTAGGTATTAGGCATAAGGAGGGAAAATGAATTCTAAATACAAATTACCGCTGCTTCTTTTTTTACTTCTTTTAATAATATGCTGTTTAACCTATAAATCAAAAGAGAGTGTTAAAAATCCGGAAATCAATATTACACAAAAAGCAAAAATTGTTAAAATTGCCGATATGGACGGTGACGGCATTGCTGATGACAATGACAGCGATATAGACGGGGATGGTGTTTTAAACAAAGATGAAGAGGCGATAAACAGCGATCCTTTTAACAAAGATACTGACGGTGATGGCAAACTTGATGGAGAAGAGTATAAAAAAGACAGTGATAAAGACGGGGTTAGCGATGTATTAGAGTCTGCAATTAAAGATAAAGACAGTGACGGAGTGCCTGATGAACTTGACAGTGATGACAATAACGTAAATAATGACAGCGACAGTGACGGGTACACCAATATAGAAGAGAAAAATGCAAGCACCAATCCACTTGATGCAAACTCCAAACCTGCAAAAATAGACAGCGACGGCGATGGAAAGCTGGATAAAGAAGAAAAAGGCAAAGATGCAGATGGTGACGGAAAAGGCGATGAGATAGAGTCTGCAAAAAAAGACAGCGACAATGACGGTGTTGTTGACGAATTGGATGCGAATGACACAAACCCCAATAACGACACAGACAATGACGGCTATTCAAATGGGGCAGAGGTAAAAGCCGGCACCAATCCGTTAGATCCAAATTCTCATCCGGAAAAAGATACTGATGGTGATGGAAAAATAGATAAAATAGAAAAAGGCAAAGATGCAGACAAAGACGGCAAAAGCGATTTAGAAGAGTCTGCAAAGCTGGATTTTGACAATGACGGAGTGGTTGATGAGCTTGACAGTGAAGATGAAAACCCAAACAATGATACTGATGGAGATGGATTTAGCAATATAGAAGAGAAAAATGCCAAAACAAACCCGCTTGATCCGAGTGACAAGCCAAATGTTCAAGAAGAGAATAAAACTGATGAAAATGTAAGCAAGGTTAATCCTGAATTGAAAAAGAGAGTAGAAGAGGATATAAAATCGGTTTTAAAACTGCATAAGATTGAGTTTGAATTAAATAAAGCCGAACTTACCCCAAAAGGCGCTGAAACAGTAGATAAAGTTGCTGAAGTGTTGAAAAAATATCCTAATGTAAAGATTAGAATAGAAGGGCACACAGACAGTGACGGCAGTGAAAAATATAATTTAAAGCTTTCACAAGATAGGGTGCAAAAGGTTAAAGAGGAGCTTATTAAAGCTGGAATAGAAGCCAAAAGGCTGGAAGCTGTGGGTTATGGCGAAAGCAAGCCGCTTGTACCAAATACGACCCCTGAAAACAAAGCTAAAAACAGAAGAGTTGAATTTAAAGTTATAGGAGAATAGAGATGTTTGAATTGGCAAAAGAGATACCGTTATGTTTAACATTAGCAGGATTGTTGGGTTTATATTTAGGATATCTGCTAGGAAAAGACAGCTGTTTTCCTCAAGAAATTGCTTCAAATCACTAATTAAGAAAAACAGAAATTTTTCTGTTTTTTCACGCTTTTGCTTTTGCAGAAATGACAAAATACTCAATTTTTACTGCTAAAACCAATTTTACCGTCATTCCGTTTATCCCAAATTTTGC
>JALVXO010000164.1 GCA_027022775.1 Campylobacteraceae bacterium | reverse complement strand
CTAAAAACATTATCTTTTACTAATTATACTTCGTAAAATATTATACAACTATTAATTTTTTGAAATAATTAAAAATTATCACCTTTTTCTTAAACCTCACCCCAATTTTATGACGCCTTTTATGACGCTTGGTTGGTATAATTTGAGTATGTTTAAAATTTTAAGGGGTAGAAAATGAAATTAAAAATAAAAAGAAATCAGTCAAAAAAGCTGATGGGAGGTATTGCGTTTGAATTAGAAGCAAAAGCTGATTTAAATGAACACGAGATGGATTTAGTAAAAAAATACAGAGTAGATAAAGAGGTTTTAATGAAAAAAGAAATCAATATACCATTAACCAACAAAGTATATATAATGGATATAACAATAGGCTCTCTTATAAACGGACAAACATTTAAAGGTGACAATATTGCAGAAATACTAGAGTATGAAAACAATGTTATTGAAGCTTGCAACACCTTTAAGAGCTATATACAAGCGATGGAACAATTTGGTGGCGAAGAGGTTATAGAAATATAAAATGGAGTAGTTTAAATGGGTAAAATATACGCAGGAACAGGCTGGGGTAAAGAAGTTATTGGAATCTTAGAAAGTGATGGAACAGTTTATTCCGGAACCGGTTGGACTAAAGAGACTATCGGAGTAGTAGAAAATGACGGTAAAGTTTATTCTGGCAAAGGCTGGGGTAAAGAGTTGGTTGGTGTTGTGGAAAACGACGGAAAAGTCTATGCCGGAACAGGCTGGGGCAAAGAACTTGTTGGAGTAGTCGAAAGTAACGGCAAAGTTTACGCCGGCAGTGGCTGGGGCAAAGAAACTATCGGCGAAGTCGAAGCCCCTCGCATTATGTCTAGCGGAGCAGCCTTGTTGCTGCTATTTAGATAAATACGCAGATTTTTAGCATATTTTACAAAATCACCCCAATTTTATGACGCCTTTTATGACGCTTGGCTGGTATAATAGTTGTATAAATCTTTACTAGGAGTAGAAAATGGTTAAAAATATTTTTATTTTGCTTATTACATTTATTGTAATTGGCTGCGGCGGTGGAGGTTCTGTAACAGATAATATAAAAACTGGAACATTTATAGATGCACCGGTTGAAGGATTGCATTACAAAACAGAAACACAAGAAGGTTTTACAGACAAAAATGGTCATTTTAAATATAAAGATGGCGAGCATATTACATTTAATATCGGTAACTTTGACTTTGGTGGAGAATTTTTAGCTAAAAAAGTAATGACTCCTTATGATATAGCAAAAAAAGGCGACACAGGAGGTCCTGCGTTTTTTGCTTCTGTTATACAAAGTTTAGATGAAAATCCTAGCGATAGTTCACATATTAAACTATCTAAAAAGTTAGCTAATTTTGAATTTGATTACGATAAATACCAAATTGTTTCTGCTGTAACCATTGTAAATGAAGCAGGTTTATTTATGGGTAAAGATTACCAATTTATAGACCAAAATACTGCAAAAGAAAACATGGATAAAGCAATCGAAGAATTTAAGAACAGCAACTCTGGTAATACTTCAAGTAAAATTCCAAATTTTACAGGTTACGATACTATCCAAATATTTAATAATGTCAACAGCAACAACAAAGGCATAAAAGACCAGATTGAAATGTACAACAGCCTGCACTCAGGAAACACTACCGGCAAGGCTTCTGTAACTAGTATAAGAGTATATTGCACAGATTATGGCTACAGCTCAGACAACTTAACAATTAGCTATATAAGAGATGGTATTGAGCATAAAACTTATACATCTAGTAGTGGAGTTAAAATTTGCAGTGAAGACAACTATTTAAATAGTGCCTCATCATACATCAGAGGAAACGACACTGTAGTTATGGGAACAATAAATAACTAACATTTGCAAAGGAGTAAAAAAATGAAGTTAAAATCAATATTCCTTGCATTCGCGTTGCTGTTTTTGCCAGTCAGTGTAATTGCAAAAAGCGACTCTAATATTACTTGCACTAAAGGGTTGGTTTGTGTTGATTCTAGTGATTTTATAGCCGAAGTAATTAAAGTTAGAAACAGAGGCACAATAGCTACTGTTCAGATTCGGTTTATTTCTAAAATAAAAGAGTTATTAATGTATTTTGGCAATT
>JALVXO010000163.1 GCA_027022775.1 Campylobacteraceae bacterium | reverse complement strand
GGCTGACTTCTGACATTTGGTTGTTAAAGACCGTTAAACAACTTTAGAGGCTTAACTCAAACCCTCTTCCGTGTTTATGGACGCGTATTATATAGACTTTTTTTTTAATTGTCAAGGGTTTTTGGAATTTTTTTTAATTTTTTTTAAAAAAAATTACTTTTAGTAGTAGAAAAAAATTTCATTATAAAATAATAAGCCCATAATATGGAACTATTATCTATCTCTGTTATATTCTAAATAAGTTTTGGTTGTAGTAATCAAAAAAGTTGTAATTGCAGGACCCAAAATCATTCCCCAAAAACCGTAACTGCCCATTCCTGCAACAATAGAGAAGAAAATAAGCAGTTCATCAATTTTTGTCGTACTTTTTAAGAAATGCTCTTTGATTAACTTTATAATAACAGGTTTAACAAAAGTATCTGCAATAACTGAAATAGTAATAACCGAATACAGAGCAATCGTAATAGCAGCAGAACTTCCTATTTCACTCCAGGCAAATAAGCTTACCGGCAGCCACACAATCACTCCGCCAACAACAGGAATTAAAGATGCAAAACCGTAAATAAAGCCCAAAAGCAACCCGTTAAACCCGTAAGACGACACAAAAATACCAAAAAGAAGCCCTTCAAAAATTGCAGTTACTATAATAGAGAAAAACACTATCTCCATTGTAGAGGAGATTTCATCAAGCATCAATGTAGCTTCGCGGCGAGATGAAGCTATTATCGATTTTAAAAAATTTGTAATTTTCTCTTGATGATACAGTATAAAAGAATAAAATACAACCACAAGTGCTGAATCTTTCATAAAAGAGAGCCCCTTGCTTCCAAGCTTACCTAAATATACAGATACATTTTGAATATATGGCAGTACTTGTTCTATTGTTAAGTATTTTTTTGCCCAGTCGCCTAAATATGGCACACCTTTTAGCAACTCTTTAGCTTTTACTAATATTATATTCACTGAATTTATATCCAATTTAGTTGCATAATGTATTCCTGTTGTAGCTATATATGCAATTGGAGCTAAAATTAAAAGAATCATTAAAATTGTCATTACAACCGTTGCTATTTTTTTTGAATGGAATCGCTTGCTAACACTTTTTGTAAGGTTTGTAGTCGCCATCGAAAGCAGCATCGCTACCGCAATTGGCAAAATAAAAGGTTTATATATAGAATAGGCTGCAAGCAGCCCCAGCCCAAAAAGTATAAAAACGGTTTGCGGTTTACTCAAAGAGTCCTCCTTGCGCGCTTGGCGGGGTGAGTTTAAAAAGCTCGTAAGCTTTTGGGGTTGCAACACGACCCCTTGCGGTACGCTCTATATAGCCGTTTGCAATGAGGTAAGGCTCTAGCACATCTTCAATTGTGCCTTCATCTTCGCTTAAAGCCGCTGCAATTGTTGCAAGCCCCATAGGGCGCCCTTTTGCAGAAATTAAAAGCTCCAAAAGCTTAATATCCTGCTCATCAAACCCGACACTATTAACCCCCAGCTGTTCAAGCGCAAAATTTGCAGTTTTTAGCGAAATAACCTCTTCCTCGGCAACATCGGCAAAGTCGCGCACACGGCGAAGGAGACGCAGTGCAATCCTTGGCGTTCCGCGGCTTCTTTTTGCAATTTCCAGCGCTGCGCTGTTCTCTATTTTGCGGTTTAATTTTGCAGCAGCTTGCAGAACTATCTTTGCCAACTCTTGGTGTGTATAAAACTCCATTCTAAAATGCATGCCAAAACGCTCTCTTAGCGGGTTGCTCAGCATCCCAGCCCGCGTTGTGGCGCCAATTAGCGTAAAGCGCGGCAAATCTATCTTAACCGCCTGCGCCGCCGGACCGCTGCCTATAATTATATCTAGCCTGAAATCTTCCATTGCCGGATAGAGTATCTCTTCGACTGCCGGCGATAAACGGTGAATTTCGTCAATAAATAAAATATCACCCTCTTCTATATTTGTAAGAAGTGCGGCTAAATCGCCGCTTTTTTCAATCATTGGCGCGGCTGTTGTTTTAATATTGGCGCCCATTTGAGTTGCTATAATATTAGAGAGCGTGGTTTTTCCAAGCCCCGGAGGTCCGAAAAAAAGCACATGGTCAAGCGCTTCGCCCCGCTTTAAGCTAGCTTCTATAAAAACC
>JALVXO010000162.1 GCA_027022775.1 Campylobacteraceae bacterium | reverse complement strand
ATATTAAGCCTAAATTATTGCACTATAAAATATCATAAATCAAAAAAATTCCTCTCTGCTTAGCTTTGGCTAGGCTTTCGAGTAATTTTATTTAATTTCTGATACTTTCTAGCACCATATTTTGGAACCAACTTTTGTGCAGTGGTCTCTTAAAGCTTTTTAATGTTTTTGTGTATTGGTTACTGGTATACCAGGAGAGGTGTTAAATTTTTCTCCAGTATACTAATAACCAGTCAACCAATCCTTCGTATTCCTGCATTCGCGGGAATGACGTAAATCTCAAACCTCGGTGCTCAATTCTCAAACCTAAACTTTTCCAGGCAACATAATGTCAAAGTGTCGGGGTGAGGGCACCCCGACCTACGTGCGGATTACGGAAAATAATTTTTATAATCTCCAATCTCTAATCTCTCTTCTCTAAAAAAGCCCTGGATTCCCGCTTTCGCGGGAATGACAATAACACCAAACTGTCACTGTCACTAATTGTGCGGCACGGCTGCACCTACATTATACTCTTCTTTTTGCTGCTTTTAGTGTATTGCTTAAAAGCATTGCTATTGTCATTGGTCCTACACCTCCTGGAACTGGTGTGATGTAACTGCATTTTTTGGATACATTTTCAAAATCTACATCGCCTACTAATTTACCGTTTTCGAGGCGGTTTATTCCGATATCTATAACAATAGCCCCCTCTTTTACCATATCTTCTGTAATTAAATTTGGCTTACCGACTCCTACAATAACAATATCGGCTTTTTTTGTATGGCTTGCCAAATTTTTTGTAAAAATATGGGTAACTGTTACAGTTGCATTTTTATTGAGCAAAAGTGCAGCCATAGGTTTGCCCACAATATTGCTAGCCCCTACAACGCAGACATCTTTGCCTTCCAATTCTATATTATACTCATCAAACATTTCCATAACACCGGCAGGGGTGCAAGGAGCGAAAGCGTCAAGATTTTCAACAACCCGCCCCATATTGTATGGATGAAAGCCGTCAACATCTTTTTGAGGGTCGATGACTTCTAATATTTTGGTAGTATCAATATGGCTTGGAAGGGGCAGTTGCACCAAAATGCCATCAATTCTTGGGTTGTTATTCATCATTTTAATTGTTTCGATAATCTCTTGCTGGCTTATTGTGTCTGGCATTTTGTGCACAATTGAGTAAAAGCCGACATTTTTGCAGGATTTCTCTTTCATTGCAACATAAGTGTGGCTTGCGGGGTCGTCGCCGACTAAAATAACTGCAAGTCCCGGAACTACACCTTTTGATTTGAGCTCTTCAACCTCTTTGGCGATTTGCTGCTCAATTTTTTTTGATAGTTTTTTTCCATCAATTAGTGTCATAAATATCCTTACATTAAAAGAATGTTGGGTATTATATCTAAAAAATGTTTAGGTAGAGAATTGAGAGCGGTAATATTAATAATTTTTTGGGCAGCTTTGCTTTTTGCAGAGGATTTTATTTCGGAATTTGAGTATGGACAGATGCTTTACAAAGACCCGCGCGGCGTAAGTTGCGCCAGCTGCCACGGGGAGCTTGGCGAAGGGGTTTTTATTGCCTCTTTTAAAGATGAAAAAAACAAACCCCATGAGTTTTACGGCGCAGATATAAGAGGATTAGGGCTTAAAAAATTTAAAAAGGCACTTGAAAAAGGCGGTTCTATTATGCCGCGCTACTATTTGACCGATAAAGAGATAGAAGCTATTTACAAATATGTTGTGCAGGTTAATAAGCAGAGCAGGCAGGATAAAAATAATACTGCATTAGATAGCAATGAGAGCGTTTATGCCGATGATGATATAAATACAAGCGATGATAATATAAGTGATGATAATATAAGTTATGACGATAATGACACTTTTGATGATTTAGAGGATGAAAACACAACAGAAGATAATAATAACGGCAGTATAATGTCAAAAATTTTTAAAACATCCGAAGAGGAGCAGTAATGGAGCAGTTTTTAAAAGCGGCTAAAAAATCAAGCCAGGTTATCGCAACACTTGATTCTAGAAAGAAAAAAGATATTTTAAACCAGATGGCGGCAGCTTTGAGCGAAAATGCTCAATATATTATACAAGAGAACCAAAAAGATATGCTAAATGCCAAAGAGATGAATTTAAGCTCTGCAATGGTTGACAGATTGCTTCTTAATGAAGCCAGGGTAGAGGGCATGGCAAAAAGCTTAAGAGAGATTGCAGTGCTTAAAGAGCCGGTAGGCAGGGTGCTTGATGGCTGGTGGAATGATGACGGTTTAAGAATAGAAAAGGTTTCAGTGCCTATTGGGGTTATCGGTGTAATTTATGAATCGCGTCCGAATGTAACTGCCGATGTAGGCGCGCTGTGCTTTAAAAGCGGCAATGTGGCGATTTTAAAAGGGGGCAAAGAGGCGGAAAACTCAAACAGGGCGATTGCAAAGGTTTTGCAAGATGTTTTGGAGAGAAACGGTTTGCCAAGAGAGATTATATCCCTGCTGCCTGACAGTTCAAGAGCTGGTGTGGATTATCTGATTAAGCAAGATAAGTATGTCGATTTAATCGTGCCAAGAGGGGGCGAGGGGTTGATTAGATATGTTTCAAACAATGCAACAGTGCCGGTTGTCAAACACGATAAAGGACTTTGCCACACCTATATAGAAGCGAGCGCCGATTTGGATATGGCGGTTAAAATTGCAGTTAATGCAAAGTGCGACAGACCTGGGGTTTGCAACGCAATGGAGACTTTAATAGTAGATAGGGCGATTGCAAAAGAGGTGCTTCCAAAACTAAAAGAGGCGTTCGATAAAATGGGAACAGAATTAAGAGCCGACAGTGAAGCTTTGGAAGTTATCGAAGCCATTCCGGCAACCGAAGAGGATTTTGATACCGAATATCTGGCAAATATTTTAAGCATAAAAATAGTTGACGGGACAGATGAAGCTATTGAACATATTGCAAAATACGGTTCAGGCCATTCAGAAGCGATTGTTACGCAAGATTACGCAAAAGCTGAAGAGTTTTTAAACAGAGTTGATGCATCAGCGGTTTATGTAAATGCCTCTACAAGATTTACAGACGGCGGAGTGTTCGGCTTTGGCGCAGAGGTCGGGATTTCTACGAATAAGTTGCATGCAAGAGGTCCGATGGGAATAAATGAGCTTACAACTTACAAATATAAAATTTACGGAACAGGGCAGATAAGATAGTGAGAGACACTGTTTTAAAAATAGAGAATTTAAATTTTGGATATACCAATAAATTGCTGTTAAAAGATTTCAACTTAACGGTAAAAAGGGGTGAGCTTGTCTCTATTGTCGGAAAAAGCGGTGCCGGCAAATCGACCCTTTTTGAATTGATTGCAAAAAACTTAAAGCCAAAAAGCGGTAAAATAGAGAGTAAAAATATTGCATGGATTTTTCAAGACCCGTATAGTTCGTTTCACCCAAGCTACACGGTAATTAGCCAGATTTTAGAGGTTGCAAAAGATAAAAATTACAAAAAGTATTTAAGGCAGCTCTCTTTGGATGAAAATTTAGTAAATGCCCTGCCGCATGAGCTTTCAGGAGGGCAGCTGCAAAGATGCAGCATTTTAAGGGCGCTTTTAATGAAACCCGATCTGCTTCTTTGCGATGAGCCAACAAGTGCGCTTGATAATGTAGTTCAGCTGGATACCATGAAACTTTTGGTGTCTTTATTGGATAAAATGGGAATATTGTTAATAACTCACGATATGGATTTAGCAAAGTGGAGTTCTGATAAAATAGTAAAAATTGGATAGGATAATGGTTAAAAAGATATTGGTTATAACTTTTGCTTTCTCATGTGTTTATGGCGCTGCTGCTGTAGACAGTAACAGCACAAAAAAAGAGAATAAAGAGTACAATTTAATTATAAAAGGGCTTAAAACGCTTGATAAAGAGGATTTAGCCAAAGCTTTGGGGGTTAAAGATGAAGGCTTTTTGCTTTTTTGGAGGCCCGATAACAGAATAAAAGAGGAGTTTGTAAAAAACCTTGAACCGACATTAAAAGGTTATCTAGAGAATAAAGGATATTTTGACGCTAAATATACAATATCAAAAAACGACCAAAACATCACGCTAAATATCATTGAGGGCGAGCCGATAAGGGTAAGCGATATCAAAATAGAGAGCAATTTTAACATTAAAAAAATTGTGACTTTAAAAAAAGGCGATGTTTTTGAAGCAGATAAATTTACAGAAATTAAAGATAATATTATAAATGCACTTTTAGAAAATGGGTATTGTAAATACAAATTGGATACCAAAGCGTATATAGATTTGGAAAAACATACCGCAAAACTGAATTATAAATTGGATAAAGATGGTGTATGCCATTTTGGAAAAATCAAAATTGTAAAGCGCCCAAAAGATATAAAAGAGGATGTAATACTTTCTAGGCTTAAGTTTAAAAATGGAAACAGGTTTGATATAAGGGCGATAGAAGAGAGTTATAACAGTTTAAATGCGCTTAACACTTTTGCAAATTTGCAGATAAAATATTCGCTTGAAGAGAGCAATAAAACAGTAGATACCGAAATAAGCGTCCAAAAAAGGGATAAGCTGCGCCGTTATATGGTTGCAATAGGGGCAGACAGCGAAATTGGGGCGCGTATTAAAGCGTCGTGGGAGAAGCGCAACTTTTTTGGCGATGCAAAGAGATTGAGGATAAATGCACAGTTTTCAACCAAAAGGCAAAGTATTGGCGGAGAGCTTTTTATACCGGCATTTACTTTTTTTGGAAAAAATTATCTGGATTTATATTTAAGCAGCGGTTACGAAGTGGATAAGGTTGATGCCTACCGGGAGAAAAAATACTATTTTGATGCACACTTTGTTTATGAGTATAAGCGGTGGAATATTCAAACCGGGATAGGAATTGAAAACCTGGATATTAAACTTTACGAGAATCTTCCCTATGTAATTGGCGGCACATTTAACCTGCTTTATCCTTATGTAAAAATTACTTATGACAGCAGAGATTCTAAAATAGACCCTAAAAACGGAATTTATTTAAGCTGGTATAGCGAATATGGTTTAGCAAGAAGCCATGGAGGTGTGCAGTATTTAAAGTATCTTTTTGAAGCAAGGGCAATAAAAAGCTTTGGAGATTTAACGCTTTCAGCAGTTGGAAAAATAGGCGCAATTCATGAAGTTAGCGGCCGCCTACCGGCTTCTAAACTCTTTTATGGCGGAGGGCTTTTTAGCAATAGAGCTTACGGGCGCAAAGATATAGGAATAGTTTTATCTCCTCAAAGTTTTAGAAAACTGGGCGGCAAAAGTTATGTTAATTTACAGCTGGAGGCAAATTATAAACTTTATAAAAAGCTTTACGGGGCTATCTTTTTTGACAGCACAATAGTTAATGCACAAGAGTATAAATTTACCGGTAAAAGAATCGATACAGTCGGGTTTGGTTTTAGATATAAAACCCCGATAGGGCCGGTAAAAGTAGATTTTGGCTTTAATCTTCACAACAGAAGAGACCACTCTATATCTATAATGCTGGGGCAGTCGTTTTGAAAAAGTTAATAGCAGTTTTAGTTATATTGGCGGCACTGTTTTTCGGCTTGTCTGTTTTTGCCAATTCGACATACTTCTTTAACCGTTATGTGGCTTCTAGCATAAAAGAGTATGGATTTGGCTACGACAAAGTGCAGGGGGCGCTTTTAGAAGGTTTTAGCGTAGATAATTTAACTTATAAAAACAGGCCTCTTTCTGCCAGGGCAGAACTGAAATTTAATCCGGTCAAACTGATATATAAAAAACTTTCTGTAAGCAAACTGCGCCTTATTGGGGTTAACAAAGAGGTTTTGGATTTGGTTTTAAATGATTTTAAGCCAAAAAGCGACAGCAGTTCAAGCACAGATATAGCATTGAATTTTGAGATAAAAAATATTCTTTTAACCATAAAACCGTTTAATATTCAAGATATAAGAGTTAAAAAAAGTGCAATGAGTATCGATTATATTGAGTATGTTAACGGAAAATTCAATATAGGCGATGTTGAGTATCAGGCAAAAAGTTCAATAGGCAATGCGCAATTTAGCGGCAGATATGAAAAAAGGGTTTTAAATATTGATAATATCGAATTAAAAAATTTTAATCTAATGAAATTTCTGCCAGTTTTAGAACAAGCTCAAAGCAGTTCCGGAGAAGATTTGAATATATCCAAAGTTTTAATTCCCAAACTGGTAAATGTTAAAAATGCTTCGCTAACATTTAGTCCGTTTAAAATAGAAGGGGTCTCTTCCAAAGATTTAAAACTAAATATTAAAAACGGGCAGTTTGATATAAAGAATTTTTTACTTAAAAAAGCTGAAATAGAAGCAAAATACAGCGGAAACTTGGCAGAATTTAATTCTAATATGAAGCTTCAAAACCAGCAACTGGATGTAAAAAACCTGAATTTAAAATTGAAAAAAGCGGATATCTTAAAAGGGCTTAAAAACTATTTGGATTTTAACAGCAGCGCTAAAAGCGGAATAGATATTTTAAAATTAAAAGGGGTATCTTTAAAAGATATTCATCTTACAGTGGACAGTTTTAAATTTAAAGATGAAAAATTAACTTATGCAAAAGCCAATTTAAAAAACGGTTATGTCGATTTAATAAATAAAAAAATTAAATTATCCGATTTAAACAGTTCGGTAAAATCTACATTAGCAGATATTAAACTGGATATTTCAGCAGACAGTGCACTGGTTATAAAAAATGCAGAGATAAAAAGTAGGAATTTAGACAGGTTGATATCGCTTTTTAGCAGTGGAAAAAGTGAAAGCGGAAGTTTAAAAGTGCCGTTTTTGCCAAAAAGTTTTTTGATTAAAAACTTAAAAGTAAACGGCTCAAATATATCTTTTGAACCTTTTAAGATAAAAAAAGGAGAGCTGAAGGCAAAAGATGTTAACGGTACATTTGAAAAGTTTGCCCTAAATAGCGGAAAACTCTATGCAAAGGTTTTGAGCAACTGGGGAAAGGCTTATTTAAAAGGGGATATTAAAAAGAACAGTTACTACGCAAAAGGGGAGTATAAACCTTATCAAAAACTTTTAGATGATTATTCCATTCCGCTTATTGCAAAACATCTAAAACCTTTAAAAGTCAGCGGCAGATTTGGCTTTGAAGATTTGGATATAGATATAAATTTACAAGGTAAAGATATATTAACTGCTGTAAAAAATATTGATATTTTAAATTCTAAACATAAATTTAAATATAATTATAAAAGCGGTAATATTTACTGGAGCGCAAAAGGAATAGTTGAATCGGTTTATACCGGAAAGGCGAAATTAAAAAACCTTTTAATATATAAAAAACAGCTTCAATACAGCGGCGAGGTTATACCTGTTCAAAAGCTCTCTTATGCTGGAAAGTTTGGAAAACTTCTTGATAATTTGGCACTAAACTATCAAGGCAACAGCAGCAAAATAGATCTGTTTTTAGAGAGTGATTACTTAAAAGGTGTTTTAAAAAGCAAAAACTACAGCGGCGGTGTATTAAAAATTGTTAATAAAAGCAGGTTTTCTGCAGGAAATGTTTTCAATGCCGATTGGTTAAATGGTGTTAAAATAGGTAAAATAGAGGTCTTATCACCGATTAAATTTACAAAATTGCTTCCGCTAAAAGGTAATATGAAAATAGTTTCAAATGCCGCTACAATAAATGGCAGCTGGAGTTACGATAAAAAATTTAAAAGCAATTTTATATTAAGCTCATTAAATGGAACTAAAGAGTTAAAGCTTAAAAAGCTGTCGGGCTTAAAAGTTGCTCTTGAAGAGACACAAAACGGCTTTAAAACCGATTTTAAAAACAGTTATTTAAAAGGCGCTATGCAGTATAACGGTGTCCAAAAAAGCGTAAAAGCTTCTCTTGCAAGCTCTTATACAAATATAAAAGCCGGCGGCACTTTGGAGAGTTTAAATATTAAGCTTCACAGCAAGTCTGTAAAAAACAGTTTAAAAGATTTTGCCAACTTTTATCCGTTAAAAAATATCCCAAATATTCAAGGTGTTTTAGATGCCCAGGCGGATATTAAAAACTTAAAAACAGCAAAATTAAGTTTTAAAAGCCCTAAATTAACTTATATTAATGCTGATAAAACAACGGTATTGGAAGACATCAATTTAAAAGGATTATTTTCTAAAAACAGTACATATATAGAAAGTTATAAATTTAAAATTAACGGTTATAAAATTTTCTCAAACAAGCCGTTTAAAGTTTTTGCTGACAGAGGTAATTTAAAAGTTAACGGGATGGTTGTAAACAACTCTTTAGTAGTTACGGGAAATTATAATATATTTAATGGCAAAGGGGTGTTTAAGCTTAAATCAAACAGTTTCAAACTGGATAATCAGGATGTAAAACTAAATGTTGCTTTGAATACAGATATTAAAATAAATGGAGAAAGAGTATCATTAGCCGGTAAAATTAATATTTTAGACGGAATTATTAAAAAGAATCTTAAAAGCAAAAATGTAGCAGAAAATGAAGATATTATAATTTTACAAAGAAAAGCACAAAAAGAGAGTACAAACTTTGCTAAAAACATTAAATTGATTTTAGATATAAGCTCAAAAAATGGTCTTAAATATTATAAGGGTAGCAGTCATTTTATTTTGGTGCCAAATCTTAAAATTTCTAAAAATTATGGAAGTCTCTCAAATATACAAGGGGTAATAAATATTAAAAAAGGCGGTTATTATATTTTAAAAGGTAAAAAACTGGTTTTGCAAAAAGGGGTTATTACCTTTAAAGGAAAAAGCAGCAGTCCGAATTTAAACCTGGTTTTAAATTATTACGGCAGAGAGTATGAAATTACTGTAAATATTTCCGGTACGCCAACGCGCCCTGTTCTTTATTTTACCAGCAATCCGCCGCTAACTAAAGATCAGATACTGGCATATCTTCTGTTTGATGACTCATCAGCAGCTGGAACACACTCACAAGAAGCTATGATGAGCCTGGTTGGCGGGGCGCTTGCAAAATCGTTTTTGGGCTCAATCGGTATAAAAATAGATCATATATCTATTAAAGAAAACGGTTTTAGTATAGGTAAAAGCTTAGGCAAGCATATAATAATTTATTACAACCAAGATGGAGAGAAAGCTTCAGTTAAAACTAGGGTTAATATAACTAAAGGAATTCATACAGAAATTGAGGTTGGAGATCAATCTCAAAGTGCAGATATTATTTTTAGTAAAGAATATTAGCCATTTTATGGGATATTTAAAAGAGTTTTAAAAAAATTCAAATTTTTTTTAAAAAAAGTGCATTTTTTAATTGTTTTTAAAAGAAAAAAGTATTATAATTCCCGTCCAACAACACGGGCAGTGTTTGCCAGAGTTGTTTAACGGTCTTTAACAAC
>JALVXO010000161.1 GCA_027022775.1 Campylobacteraceae bacterium | reverse complement strand
GTGTCATCTTTTGCAACAGGCGGAGTGTTGGGTTTTTCTTTGACTGTAACAGTTACAACGGCTTTACTCTTGCCTCCGTTGCCATCGCTTGCAATATAGCTAAACTCATCTTTTCCGCTAAAACCTCTGTTTGGCTTATACTCTATTTTGTTATCTTTAATAATAGCGTTTCCATTTTTTGGATTTTCTACACTCTCAATGCTCAATGCATCCCCGTCTGCATCGCTGTCGTTTTTTAACACATCAATGGTTACAGCAGTTTCATATTCTGTTGTTGCAGTATCATTTTTTGTAATCGGCTCTGCGTTGGGTTTTTCTTTAATAAACACAGTTACCTTTGCTTTAGCTTCACCGCCTTTATTGTCAAATACAGTATAATTAAATTCATCTTTTCCGCTAAAGCCTTTATTTGGTTTGTATTCTATTTTATTGTTTTTGATTGCCGTAGTTCCATTTTTAGGAGCGGTTAAATCTTTTATGCTCAATGCATCCCCGTCTGCATCGCTGTCATTTTTTAACACATCAATTATTACAGCTGTTTCGTATTTGGCTGTTGCGGTGTCATCTTTTGCTATTGGTGCACTGTTTTTATCTGCTTTATTTGTAATAAGTTTTAAAGCAGAATAGCTGTTAACTCTGCCGCTTGTACTGATTTTTTCTTTTAAAGATTCTTTTTTATCAACACTGTTTAATATCGCCTTAATTTTTTCATCTGCAACGGTTTCTGGAGCAGCAGATGCCATTAAAGCTATGGTTCCTGTAACATAAGGAGTTGCCATGGATGTCCCTTGTGCATAAGCATACTGATTATCTGGATAAGTGCTTAAAATATTTACTCCCGGAGCCGCAACTTCTACACTGCTTTTACCATAATTTGAAAAATCTGCAAGTTTGTCATTTTGATCGCTTGCGGCAACTGTTATAATATTGGTTGCACTGTAAGAAGCGGGATAAACAGGGTTTTTATCTATATCTTTACCTTCATTTCCTGCAGCGACACAAAATACAACACCTTTTTCACCTAATTTTTGGATAGCCTGGTCCATACTGTCACCTTTTTTGCCACCGCTGCTTCCATAACTTGCATTAACTGCTACAATATTTACTCCATTATCTATTTGTTTATTAATAAAATCCAACCCTTCTAAAATATCACTTGTGTAACCGTATCCATTCGGCCTAAAAACTTTTATAGCCATAATCTGTACATTTTGTGCAACTCCTGCGATGCCATTGCTATTGTCAGTAACTGCACCAATAATCCCTGCAATATGTGTTCCATGAAAGTGTCCATTGTCACTGTACGGTTTATCCGGCATAGGGTCTTCATCATTATTGCCGTCATTATCTCCCGCAAAGTCGTATCCATGAAACTTATTTCCATTCCACATATTATCTGCCAAATCGCTGTGGGTATAATCAACTCCGGTATCCAAAACGGCTACAACTGCATTACTATTGCCTTTTTCAATTTGCCAAGCCTCTTTTATATCCATATCGGCATCTTTTGTACCGCTTGCACCGTTAACATCTTGCCCGCTATTTTCAAATGCCCACTGTTTAGTGTAATATGGGTCATTTACACTTATTTTGCTTGCATAATTTTTTTCTATGCTTTCGATGTACTGATTTATAAACGGTGCATTTTCAATCATGCTTTTAATCTCTTCAAAACTTTTATTGGGCACTATAATGTGCATTCCGTTAATTAAGCTGTATTCATTATGTTTAAAACCGTTTCCAAAAAGCTGCTCAAACATACTTGCCATTTTAGAAGCAACTGTTCCTTTTTTAAAAACAATAATTGCTTCATTATTAGCAAACATATTTTCTACAGTTATATTACTCTCTGTATTGTTGCTGTCAATAAAATTAAATCCTAATGAATTTGCACTATTAGAAAAGATTAATCCGGCTAAAAATGTAGATAAAAATATTTTTTTGCCATGAATCATTTTAATTCCTTAAAATTAAATTTCGTTAAATTATACATAATAATGTCAAATAGATGTAAATATATTTCAGATTTTTATGTAAATTATTTGGCTAAAAAATATGTTATAATTTTTAAAATTTTTTTGGATTAAATATGAATAATTTTTTAAATGCAGCAATAAAAGCAAACAGAGAGATTTAT
>JALVXO010000160.1:6409-9419 GCA_027022775.1 Campylobacteraceae bacterium | reverse complement strand
GCTTGGTGCGATTCGTGAATATCGGTTAAAATTTTATAGCCAAACTGCTCTTTAACCTCTTGTAAAATCTTAAGCCCCTCATCCATCCCGGGACCTCTAAAACTATCTATAGAGGTTCTGTTGGCTTTATCAAAGCTCGCTTTAAAATAAAAATCTATAGTGCAGTCGCTATTAAACTCCGCCAACTCTTCGGCAATTTTTAAAACATTATCCCGATTTTCAATAACACAAGGCCCAGCAATTAAAATCAAAACTCTTTCCTTGAATATTAATAAATAATGGCTAATTATACTCAAATTTTATTAAGCAAAATATATATTTGTGGTATAATTGATTAAACAACAATTTAAAAGAAGGCTCAATGGATAGTGAAATTATTAAAAAACTAAAAGAAGTAAAAAACAAATATCAAAAAGAGGGTTTTTATATTGTTGGTATATTTGGTTCAACTGCAAGAGATGAAGATGATATTTTCAGCGATATAGATATTGCATACAAAATTGACCATAAACAGTTTTCAAAAAAACACCAAGACGGTTTTAGCAAAATTATAAAAATTGAAAATATTAAAAATGAATTGCAGTCTCTTTTAAAAAAAAATGTCGATTTGGTATCCTTAAATTCTACTAATAAAACTTTTTTAAATGAAATTCAAAAAGAGATGATACATATTCAATAAAATTGATAGAAAAATACAATTTACAGCAGCTTATCATTTGGATTCATACTTGAGAGTGCGAAATAAGTTAATATTTCTGTAAAATTACCAATTTCAGTCATTCTGAGCGTAGCGAAGAATCTATTTTACTGCCATTATATTGAGATTCTTCGCTACGCTCAGAATGACTGCGATGGAAAATTTTTTGAACTTTTTTCGCACTCTCTGATTGGGAATCTTCAGTTAATTATTTAATTTCCTTTATCCAACTCCAATTTCAGGAAAACAACAAATTTACCCCATCTCAAACCTCAAACCTAAAACCTCAATCCTCACCTCTCATTCCTAAATTCATCTAACCAAAACCCCATCCAGATGGCTTACAAACGGTATATCCAATACACGGACCGCTTTTGCTATTCCGTCATCTCCTACGGCGAAAATGATTTCTCCGTTTTTGCTTTTCATAATGGCTTTATTTGTAATAATGTGGAAAATCCAGACATTTTTTACGCCCATATCTTCTGCCTCTTCTTTCTGTTTTGCAGGGCTTGGGATTTTTATCATAAGAGTGCCGCCATGTTTTTCCAGCCCGGCAACTTTTACCTTATACCACCCCGCCCTTTTGCCTCTTAAATCGTGCACAATATTGTGATAAATGCTAAACAGATCATTATAAGTCCAGTAGTTAAGCGGTTTTCTGTAATCGGTTGTCACTTTGCCGTTTTTTAAATTGTGGCGCACTTTTGTAATTGTTTTGGTGCTGTAATTAAAGATGTACTCTAAATGTTTTTTCTTATTTTTATATGCAGCATCTTGAATAAACGCTTTTGCATGGTATTTTCCGCCAACAATTCTGCCGTAAGCGCGGTAATGCTCTGTTCTGTTGCCCGATAACCTTTTTGCAAATCCGTAAGTTTTCATAGATGCTGTAATATCGTAACTTGAACCGCTATTACTGTAATTTACGACAATTTTACCAACCGTCCCAAAAAGCGGGGCTTTTACTTTATATGTAAGAGTCCGCGCAAAAGATGCCGACAGAAGAAAAATTAAAGTTAGTAAGAGTTTCATTTTAATCCTTTCATTTTAATGCTAAAAGCTTAAAGCATAAAGCTAAAAGCTAATACGGTGGCTTCGCATACTGAAAACGGATAACGGAAAACAGATAACAGAATTTATCCGTTTTCTGTTTTCAGCTTTCTGTTTTCCGAATAAAGCCGCACCAAAAAGCTTTAAGCTTAAAGCTTTTGGCTTTTAACTTCTATTACCATTATTATATCAACTTTATTGTTGAATAATTGTGATAATAGCTTATTGTGATATAATTACGCTAAATTTTAAAGGTTTGGTAAGTTAAATGAAAAAAGTTGCAATTGTGGGTTTGCCAAATGTTGGCAAGAGTTCTCTTTTTAACCGCTTGTTAAAAAAGCGCGATGCGATTACTTCCGATGTTAGCGGAACAACACGCGATGTAAAAAAGGGTGTTGTTACAATGCTTGAAGATAGGGAGTTTGAGCTTTTAGATACGGGCGGCATCGATTACAGCAGCGAACTTTTTAGCAAAGTGGGTGAAAAAGCGCTAAATGCTGCAAAAGAGGCGGATATTATTTTGTATATGGTTGACGGCAAAAGCATCCCAAAGCAAGAAGATAAAGAGCGTTTCTGGGAGTTACAGGGGTTAAATAAGCCTATTGCGCTGCTTGTAAACAAAATAGACAACGATAAAGAGATGCAAGAGAAATTTTGGGAATTTGCAGAATTTGGCGCAGAAAATGTTTTTGGAATTTCCGTAAGCCACAACAGAGGTTTAAGCCCGTTTTACAAATGGCTGGAGGGGCAAATTCCGCCGGAGAGCGCACCCCAAATTATAGAAGACGACGATATTCCCCTAGAGCTGCTTTTAAATGAGAACGAAGAGGAGCAAGAGGAAGAGAAAGCTTTTAAAGTTGCTATTATCGGGCGTGTAAATACAGGTAAAAGCTCGCTTTTAAACGCTTTGCTAAAAGAAGAGAGAGTTGTGGTAAGCGATGTTGCAGGCACTACAATAGACCCGATTGACGAAACTATTACATACAACGATTATGAAATAACATTTGTTGATACGGCAGGTATAAGAAGACGCAGCAAAATTTTGGGCATAGAAAAATATGCGCTAAATAGAACTGAAAATATGCTAAAAGATGCTGATATTGCTCTTTTAGTCCTAGATGCAAGCGTAGGCGTAACCGAGCTGGATGAGCGTATTGCCGGGCTTGTTGATAAATATAAGCTAGGGTGCCTTATAGTGCTTAACAAATGGGATATCCGCGGCGAACAAGAGTATAAAGAGGCGATAGAAGAGGTAAGAGA
>JALVXO010000160.1:0-6399 GCA_027022775.1 Campylobacteraceae bacterium | reverse complement strand
TGGATAAAATTATTGAAATTTACAAAAGATACAGTTACCGCATCCCGACATCTAAACTAAACGAAGCGATAAAAATGGCTATTGCAAGGCACCATGTGCCAAGCCACCACGGGCAGGTTGTAAAAATTAAATATGCAACCCAGTTTGATACAAAGCACCCAAGAATTGCGCTTATAGTTAACAGACCGCACCTTTTGCACTTTAGCTATCAGCGCTATTTGGCAAATTTTTTGCGTGAGCAGTTTGATTTTGAGGGAGTGCCAATAGAACTGATACCAAGAAAAAGCAGCGACAGACATGATAATGAGGAGAATTAATGAGAGTATTAACAGGAATTCAGCCATCAGGCAAACTGCATATAGGGAACTATTTTGGCGCTATTAAGCAAATGATCGATTTACAAGAGCAAAACGAGCTTTTTGCATTTGTGGCAAATTACCATGCCTTAAGCGGCGGAGCGGATTTAAAAGAGTTAGAGCAAAATACAATCGATGTTGCGATAGATTATCTATCGCTTGGCATTGACCCCGAAAAAACCGTGCTATGGGTGCAAAGCCAGGTTAAAGAGGTGCTAGAACTCTACTGGGTGCTTTCTAAATATACACCTGTTGGGCTTTTGGAGAGGGCACACAGTTACAAAGATAAAATCGCAAAAGGGATAGCCCCAAACCATGCGCTTTTTAGCTACCCTGTTTTAATGGCGGCGGATATTTTGCTTTTTGATGCACAAAAAGTGCCTGTTGGCAAAGACCAGAAACAGCACCTTGAAATGACACGCGATATAGCAATTAAATTCAATAACGAGCACGGCGAAATCTTTACACTGCCAGAAGCCATAATAGATGAGAATGTAGCTACAATACCTGGAATCGACGGTGCTAAAATGAGCAAAAGCTATAAAAACACAATCGAAATTTTCTACGATAGTGAAAAGGCGCTGCAAAAACGATGCAACAAAATCATAACCGACTCAACCCCAATGGGCGAACCGCTCGAATACGAAAGAAACAATGTATTTGCCTTATTAAAACTATTTAGCACACAAGAAGAGATAGAAGAGTTAAAAAAAGATTACAAAAGCGGAAATTACGGCCACGGGCACTTTAAAAAGCTTTTAAAAGAAAAAATCTTAAACCACTTCGCCCCAGCCTATGAAAAAAGAGCTTACTACCAAGAACATTTAGACGAAGTAAAAGATATTCTAAACGAAGGCGCAAAAAAAGCTAGAAAAATAGCTCAAGAGAAGATGGAAAAAGTACGCGAAGTTATGGGAATATATTGACAATTTTCCATTTTCTAAAACTTTAAAAGCGGGGCTTCTGTCTCGTTAGAATCATAGTTAAACTTTTTGGCCTTTGCACTTAACTTATAAAATATACTAAAATCATATTGTAAGAAATAAACTTTTATCACTACTTTAATGCAATTTTAGTAAAATAAGGCAAATTTTTCTCTAAAGGTATCTAATGTCAAAGCAGTTAGAAAATATTGATGAGATTTTATCTTCGCACAAACTCTCTTATGCAGATTACGAGCATATCAAGCAAATTCTTGGGCGCGAGCCGAACTTGGTAGAGATAGGCATTTTTAGCGCAATGTGGAGCGAGCACTGCTCTTATAAATCTTCTAAAAAGTATCTTAACGGCTTTCCTACAAAAGCGCCGTGGGTTATTCAGGGTCCGGGCGAAAATGCCGGTGTAATCGATATAGGCGACGGAATGGCGGCGGTATTTAAAATGGAGAGCCACAACCACCCAAGCTACATAGAGCCGTTCCAGGGCGCAGCTACGGGTGTCGGCGGAATTTTAAGAGATATTTTTACAATGGGTGCAAGACCTGTTGCGAATTTAAACTCTCTTCGCTTTGGCGATGTTGACGGCAAAGGCGATACAGAGCGCTATCAGCGCCATTTAGTGCGCGGAGTTGTTGACGGTATCGGAAGTTACGGCAACTGTATGGGAGTTCCGACAATCGGCGGAGAGATGAGTTTTGAAAGCTGCTATAACGGCAATATTTTGGTTAATGCTTTCTCTTTGGGGCTTGCAAAGGCTGACGAAATTTTCTACGGGCGTGCAGAAGGTGTTGGAAACCCTGTAATTTATGTCGGCTCCAAAACAGGGCGCGACGGGCTTGGCGGAGCGGTAATGAGCAGCGACAGCTTTACCGAAGAGAGCAAAAAACTTCGCCCGACCGTGCAGGTAGGAGACCCATTTACCGAAAAACTGCTGCTAGAGGCGTGTTTAGAGCTGTTTAAAACCGACTATGTTATCGGTATTCAAGATATGGGTGCAGCGGGGCTTACAAGTTCAAGCTTTGAGATGGCAGGAAGAAGCGGCAGCGGTATGGTTATGCATTTAGATAAAGTGCCGGCACGCGAAGAGGGAATGACTCCGTATGAGTTTATGTTAAGCGAATCTCAAGAGAGAATGCTAATTTGCGCCAAAAAAGGCAGCGAAGATAAAGTTATTGAAATTTTTAAAAAATGGGATTTAGATGCCGAAGTTATCGGAGAGGTTACAGATACAGGCAGAATGGAGCTGTTCTGGCATGGAGAGAAGGTTGCAGACATTCCAGTTGATCCGGTTAGCGAAGAGGCGCCGGTGCTTGACCGTCCGATAAAAGAGCCTGCATATTTAAAAGAGATAAAAGATGCCAACATAGATGCCTTAAAAGAAAAAAGCAATCAAGAGATTTTCGATAAGCTGATAAAATCGCTTGATGTTGTAGATAAAGCGTGGGTTTACACCCAGTATGACTCTACGGTTCAGACAAATACTGAAAAACATCCAGGCAGCCTGGATGCAAGCGTTATCCGTGTAAAAGAAAACGGTAAAGCGCTTGCTATGAGTTCAGACTGTAACCCAAGATATTGCTATATAGACCCGTTTAAAGGGGCTGCAATGGCGGTTATGGAGAGCGGAAGAAATGTTGCAATGACAGGCGCGAGACCGCTTGCAATTACAGACTGCTTAAATTACGGAAACCCCGAAAACCCAGAAGTTATGTGGCAGTTTGCAAAAGGGTGCGAAGGGATTAAAGAGGCTTGTAAAGAGTTAAATACGCCGGTAGTAAGCGGTAATGTTTCGCTTTATAATGAAACAAACGGCGTAAGCATTTTCCCGACCCCATCTATTGCAATGGTCGGTGTTAACGAGAATGCCGAAAATGTTTTAAGAAGCGAATTTAAAGACGAGGGCGATGTTATTGTTCTTCTTGGCAAAACTAAAGGGGAGTTTGGCGGCTCTTTGGCACTAAAAGAGGTGGTTGGCGAAATTAAAGGCGAACTTGGCGAAATAAGTTACGAAGATGAACTGAAACTTTGGGATATTGTAATTAAAGCAAATGAGCAAGGGTTGCTAAAAAGCGCAAAAGATGTAAATTTAGGCGGTATGGCAATAGCAGTTGCAAAATCTTGCGCAATCTCTAATATTGGCGCAAAAGTTGATAGTGGATTAGGGTTAAACATTTTCGACGAAAGCCCAAGCAGAGCAATAGTAACAGTTGCCAAAGAGAATTTAGACGCTTTAATGAATTTAGCAAAAGAGATAGGCATAGAAGCCAAAGAAATCGGAGTTGTCGGCGGAAATAAAGTAGAAATAGACGATGTTGAAATTTCGCTGGATAAATTGAAAGATATTTACTTTAATACATTTAAAGAGATTATTGAGCAAGACCTCTAAAACTTTTATGATTTTATCATAAAAGTTTAGCTTATAGCTTAGAGCTAAGAGCGAAGAGCCAATGAGGTTTTTAAGAATTGATAATTGAGAATGGATAATGAATAATTTAAATTCCGTATTCCGTAATCCGTATTCCGTAATCCGAATGTAGGTGCAGCCGTGCCGCACAATTGGTGACAGTGACAGTTCAGGTTCCCGTCATTCCCGCGAAAGCGAGAGTGCGCAAAAAGTTCAGAAAATTTGTCTTAATCGTCATTCTAAGCGAAGCGAAGAATCTCTTTACTGCCGTTCTAGCGAGATTCTTCGCTTCGCTCAGAATGACTGAAATGCTTAATTTTCAAAAATTTTAATTTTTTGTGCAGTCCTGCTTTCGCAGGAATGACAAAATGCATAATATTACCGGCTTTAAGCTTACAGCTTTAATAAAAGGAGAAAACCCAAATGAAAAAACTACTTATTGCAACGCTTTTAATCGGTGTAGCTTACGGCAAAAGCGCGGTTGCAACAAAAGCTTGCGAAGCTTATAACGATTTAAAGCACAATAAAAATTACGGACATATTGTTTTAGAGCCAAACAGCAGTTACCAAATTTTGCGCGAGCAAAAAGGCAACTATTTAATTAAAGTGCCAAATGCCAACCCTAAAACAAGATGGGTAAGTATTGGCTGCTTTAACCAGAATGAGCAAAACCAAAAAACAAGCGCTGGTTCTAAAATAAAAGCATTTTTGGGCAAAGTTTTCTCTAAAAAAGAGCCAAAACAAAGCGAAGACGGCGGAAGTTTAGACTCTGTTTTGGTATTAAACTGGCACAACACATTTTGCGAAACACACGGCAATAGAAAAGAGTGCAAAAGAGATGGCGGAGAATATAAAAACCATTTAGTTTTGCACGGACTTTGGCCGCAGCCTAGAAACAATGTATATTGTGAGCTTGATAAGAATATTATAAATTTAGATAAATCAAAAAGATGGAATGCTTTGCCAAAACTAAATTTAAAACCAGAAGTAGTTGAGTTGATGCAAAAGTATATGCCAGGATACAAAAGCAACCTGCAAAGACACGAATACTATAAACATGGAACCTGTTACGATAAAGACCCAAATAGATACTATATAGATGCCCTTAAACTTACAAAAAGAGTAGATGAAACTATAGGCGAATATCTGCGAGTAAATATTGGCAAAAGAGTAAAAGCAATCAATATAAAAAAGATAGCCCAGCGTCTAATATCTAAAGATATAAGAAACAAAATTGCACTAAAATGCAAAAGAGGCATTTTAAACGAAATTTGGATATCGCTTAAAGGCAAAGGTGATAGCCTAAAAGATTTAATAAAAGATGCCAAACCAATCCGCTCTAACTGCCAAGAAGCAATAGTCGACGCGCCTGGGAAGTTTAGGAGATTTTAATAAATTATGTTTAATACTAAAAAAGTGCCAAAATGGCACATAAAGGTGCGGCTATGAATACAGTAAGAGTAGATACCGAAACCCAAAAATTGTTAGAAAAAGCAAGTGCTATAATGGGGTTTCCAGTATTAACTCTTTTATTGTCAGCGTGGCAGTAGAGAAAGCAAAAAGTATAATAAGCAAATAAAACAGCTTAAAATTATCAAAGCAAGACACTAAGCTTTTTATAGAAGCATTAGAAAATCCGGTATTTAATGAAAAATTAGCAGCAGCTGCAAAAAATTACGAAAGTAAAAAAGAGCAGTGAAAACTGTTTTATTAGATAGCGCAATACATGACAGAAAAAGATTTGATTGTGGTATAAAACCTTTTAAACAATTGAACCCTCTGAAAAACTATAAATTGAACGAAAGCTTTATAATTTTAGCAAAAAAATTTTATGTTAGCCGAAGGCTAAAAAAGAGCACTTAACCCCGAAGGGGCGCAAGAGGGAGCTGTTTTTAATAAAATTTTTTTGCGTTCGCGAAGCGAAAAATAAAACTTGCTTGAGTAAAATTAATAGTTTTCAGAGGGTTCAATTATCTTTGTTTAATGGCAAATCAGCAGTCAAAACGGGATAATGCAAGAACTTTTGTATTAGAAGATAAAAATAATCCAAACTATATTATTGACTACTACACATTAACTATTATATCTTTAGACTTTACTTCTTTGCCTGATAAATTGCAAAAAAAACATTACAATTTTAATACAGCAGCACTAATTGCCAGACTTGCAGTAAATAAGCGGTATCAAAACAGCGGCTTTGGAGAGTGGCTTTTAGTTGATGCACTTAAAAAATTGCTAAACGTCAATAAAACCGTCCCTTTTCCAATAATTGTTGTAGATGCCAAAGATGGAGCCGAAGAGTTTTACAAAAAGTATGGTTTTACCCCATTTTCGGATGTAAAAAACCGGCTGTTTATTACTATTGATACAGTAAGAAAAAGCTTTGGCAATCTGTAAATTCCAAATATTTCCAAGCAAAATTCTAATTTTTAACCATATAAATTCCAAAATCTCACCAATACTATTTAACATTCACCAAGTTTTGATGCATAATATAAGCATTAAATTTTTATATAATTTTATAAGGAATTTAATCATGACTAATTCCAAAAATAGCAGAAACACAATTACTCTTCCGAAATATATTAACCCAAAATTTGCATTAGCCAATACTCTATCTGCATTGGTCATTGGCAGCATGGGCACTGAAGTAAAGCCATTTGCCTTCGCGGTTCGCTTCGCTTAGGACGCTGCGGTTTCG
>JALVXO010000159.1 GCA_027022775.1 Campylobacteraceae bacterium | reverse complement strand
CTTTACCATTAACCGTGATAGTTACAGGACCTTTTTGTGACTCTTCTATCTTCTCTTTTTCGAGTACATGGGTTTGTTCTGGTTCCAACATAGGAGTGGACTTGTTTCCGACTTTCATTTTGACACTTTCAAAAACATCATTACATTTTAATGCATACATTTCATTTCTGACCTTTCTTTTTCTTTTCTTTTGCATCTAGTATCTTTTGGGCTTCATGGAATATGTAAATGTTTTTATACGAGACTAACCCTATGTATATAAAGCCAAAGGTTATAAGTAGTACTAATCCAGACATTATTAATGTACTGCCATCATCACTTAAATAGCTAATGCCAATATTTGCAGTGAATACTGGGACTGTATACAGTATCCAAGGGGGTATATTGGCGAAGATAGAAATAAATATATTATTACTCTTTTTAAGGTCTTGTTTATTATCTTGTACTATAGAAACATGAAATTCATTACTTAATAAGTCAAATGGATCAGGGTATATCTTTAATAAAGTTTTTGCTGATTTTACATAGTCTATTTTAATTTTTTGAACCTGTCTATAGAGCATTAATAGCAATATGGAGTAGATTAAAAATAAAAGTAAAAAGTAAAAAGTGTTAAGCAGATAAGAAAATGTATACAATGAAATTAAAATGCTAGGTAATACAGTTAATATTAAAAATATTAATACATATTTGAAGTACGCGCATGCTGTAGTAACTTTATAGGCAAAAACTATTAAGATAGTAACCATAAATATTAAAGTATATATCCAAAATGCAAAATTAATATTCAGATTATGATATGATCCTATATTAATAATATAAAATAAAACACTAATTCCTCCAACTTTTTTAAAAATTGATATATTTTTATTTTTTATTTCTAATTGACAAATATCAAGTTGACTATTTCGTATTTTCATTCTTCTGTTTCCATCATGCGCAACCAGCCGATAAGATTTTCTTTAATTTTATATTCATTCATTACTTTTGCAACTTCCCACGCGACCCAAACAGATGCTACAACAGCAATTCCTATAGTAAGAACAAGACTTCCTGCCGCAGCAGTTCCCGCTAATGCCGTTGCTGTCAACGCAGCCGTAGCATTATAAGCAGCTGCTGCAATAACTCCAGTAGCTATAGCAACACCCCAAATAGCCCACAAATCAACATCTTGAGACTTTTTATCAAAGTACCATTTAGCAGTATCTGCACCCCCTATAAAGATAATACTTATGACCGTACCTCCTCGTGAAAGTCCTGAGATAAATTTTTCAAGATAACCCACTTTTGACTTAACCAAAAAAGGAATAGCCTGCTTAAGCTGTTTATCAAATGCAGTATGACCTAGTGTATATTTTTTATTATACTTTACAAGCCCTTTTTTAAGCTTTTTTTGTTCTGCTTTTGTAGCTCCTACTTTCCATGAAGCAGTAAAATGTGTAGTAGGGTAAAATTGTACAATTCTTTTCCCTTTTTCTATGCTAATAACATACTTACCTTTAAAACCCATCTGTTTCCAAAATGCTTTTTTTTCTTTGGCAAGTCCAGGCAACATACCAAGAGTGAAAAGTTCTGCTACAAGTTTTGATAATGCCTCTTTTGTTCCTGGAGCCATAGCTATAGCCATAGCTTGGGTAAATTTCTCCACAGCTTCATCTTTCATTTCATCTATATTAAATACTCCTGTATCTAAAAAGATGTCTGGTGGAATCTCTACTGCCACCATACTATGCTTTTCTGAAGCATTAATTTTAACATCTATTCCAAAAAACTCTAAAAAATGTTTATAACTCATTGCCCTTTCCATGCGGTATTCTTGAGCCCTCATGAATTCAGCACCCGTCATCGTTCTATCATTATCCATAGTAGCTTCAGGTATCTGAAAGTCAGGTTTTTCACTAAAGTCCACTTGATTTATATCAAGAGAACCTGCGCCACTTTTTAGTTTTTGAACAGGCATAGGCATCTCTTTAGCCGGTATCAACATTTCTTTATCCACTACTATAAGTGTTGCTTTCACATCTTTGTGCTGACCGATTTTATCTTTAAACGGTGACATATCTTTTACCAAGGGTAAAGCTTTACCGTTATACCTTATCTCTAAAGAGCCCTGCTGTGACTCTTCTATCTTCTCTCTTTC
>JALVXO010000158.1 GCA_027022775.1 Campylobacteraceae bacterium | reverse complement strand
TATTTAAACTGGGGAATGAAATCTCTTGTATGGCTGCTTGTAATTGTAGCGCTTACAGATGTCGGAGCTTATTATGCCGGTAAAAAGTTTGGGAAAAGCAGCTTTAGCCCAACTTCTCCGAATAAAACCATCGAAGGGGTTTACGGCGGGGTGGCAATTGCAACTTTTTTTGGATCTGTTATAATTGCAAACAGCAGCAGTATCGGCGCTTTTGCCGCAATAGTTATCGCTTTTTTAACCTCTTTGGCTTCTGTATTTGGAGACCTCTTTGAGAGTTACTTAAAAAGAGAAGCGGGAGTAAAAGACAGCGGCGATTTAATACCTGGCCACGGCGGCGTGCTGGATAGGATAGATGGATATCTTTTTGCGTCTGTTGCACTTTTTATACTTTTAGAAACAGGAAAATAGATTGATAGCTCTGCTTGGCTCTACAGGTTCAATTGGGCAAAATACCCTAAAAATATGTCGAAGATTTGGTATTAAAATCGAGGCTCTGGTTGCCGGTAACAATATAGGACTGCTTAATAAACAGATAGAAGAGTTTAAACCGGAATATGTAGCTGTAGCAAACAGCAAAGATGTCTCTAAAATAAACCATAATAGAGTTTACAGCGGCGAAAGCGGAATTTTAGAACTTTTAGAAAAATGTAAAAGCCCTCTGGTTGTTAATGCGCTTGTGGGGTTTGCCGGACTTAAACCCACTGTTAAAACACTGGAGCTTGGCAAAAGATTGGCACTGGCAAATAAAGAGTCGCTTGTAGCTGCCGGCAAATTTATAGATTGCTCTAAAATTACCCCCATAGACAGTGAGCATTTTGGACTTTGGTATTTAATTAATTCGCGAAAAATCAATAAACTTTATATTACTGCCAGCGGCGGCGCTTTTAGAGACTGGGAGATAGAAGCTATTAAAAATGCAAATTTTAAAGATGCTTTAAACCACCCAAACTGGTCAATGGGCAATAAAATTACAATCGACAGCGCCTCTATGGTTAATAAACTGTTTGAACTTTTAGAGGCAAAATGGCTTTTTGATACTGCCGATATAGACGCCTATATTGAAAGAAGCTCCACAATACATGCGCTTGTTGAATTTGCAGACGGCTCTACAGTTGCTCACATAAGCCGCACAGATATGAAGCTTCCTATAGCTTATGCTGTGTTAAATGAGGTTAAAGAGCAGATTTTAGAGCCTGTGGATTTAACAAAACTGCGCTGCCTTGAGTTTAAAGAGATAGATACAGCCCGGTATCCTGTGTGGCAGATTAAAGAGCATCTTTTAAACAATCCCGATATGGGCGCTGTGCTAAATGCTGCAAACGAAGCAGCCATTTTAAGGTTTGAAAGCGGAGAGTTTGGTTTTTTTAAAATGGCAGATTTAATTTTGCAAAGTTATAAAAAATTTGAGGGGATTAAAATTAACAGTTTAAATGATATTTTTGAAACAGACAAAGAGGTAAGAGAGTTTGTAAAAAGCTTAAAATAAAGGGGTATTGGTTAACTGGTTATTGGTTTTTGGTATATTGGGGGAAATTTAATACCATTCCCAGTATACCAGTAACCAATACACTAAAACCCATGGATTCCCAATCAGAGAGTGCGCAAAAAGTTAAAATTTCTGTAAAATTACCCATTTCAGTCATTCTGAGCGTAGCGAAGAATCTCGATAGAACGGCAGTAAATAGATTCTTCGCTACGCTCAGAATGACAATTAAGACAAATATTTTGGACTTTTGCGCAGTCTCATCAAGTTGGGAATAACGATTTGCGTTTCTTTTTTTGGCTTTATGCTTCAAAGTTTAATTAATAGTGATATCTGCATGAAACTATATACAAATTACCATCGGCAATTTCATAAACCAAACGGTGTTCACTGTTAATTCTTCTTGACCAGCAGCCTGCCAATTCATGTTTTAGCGGTTCCGGTTTTCCTATGCCTTCAAAAGGGTGCCGTTTTATATCTTTAATAAGAGTGTTTATCTTTTTAAGAATTCTTTTATTATCTGAGTGCCAGCTGATATAATCCTCCCAAGATTTATCGCTCCAAATTATATTCATTCTATAATATCCCGCTCGATACCTCTGCCGGCTCTTAACTGCTCTAACGACTCTAAAAGATGTTTTCGGTTAGCAGGAGAACTTAAAAGATAATT
>JALVXO010000157.1 GCA_027022775.1 Campylobacteraceae bacterium | reverse complement strand
TAACTTCTTTAAACATAGTTATTTCAATATTGCCGCCAAACTCTATGTGACACTTAGGAAGCACAGATATAAAACTCTTTGATTTTTCATCAGTCCAAGAAATAGATGTCTTTTGCATTTGCTCAAGGTTGCGTATAATAGTCTTTATATCAACTTTACAATACTCGCATATATCTTTAGTATTCATCTTAATTTTGATTATATCTCCAGACGGTATATTTTCACAGTCATACGCAATATAAAAAAGAATTTTAAGAGCTGTTAAATTATTCTGCTTTACAAAACTCTCAACTAAATCATTTTTTATCTTAACTATATTAGATTTTTTCTTTTTTGCTTTAGTAGATATTTTTGCCATTTTATGTCCTTAATTTATATTTTGTGTCCATAAAGAATTATAAGACATATTATATTAATGTGTCCTTAAAAAGATTAAGACACGCTTTGGACAATTTGGACACGAAATTAGGACAATTTGGACACGAAATTAGGACAATTTGGACACACTATTATTTTTTTTTAATCCTTTAAAGCCCTATATTTAGGCTTTCTTAAAAGTTATTCACACCCCTATAACTGTATTTAATAAAGGTTTTTAATAATAAAGAGCTTTTATGACTGTAAAAAATACACTAATAAGATAAACTTTTTTTGCATTTAGGAGAATAGATAAACAGGAACAGGAAGCAATCAAATATCAAAGCATAGTCTTATTTGCTTTGTAACTGCTCTTCACATTAATTAGATTTTGAAAGCGGTTATTTTTAAAAAGTTTGTAATTTGGGCGGAGCCATAACGCCTACGGCTTTACCCTGCGGGTGCTAAAATAAAAGATATATAAATTATATAACAAAAAATAAGCTCATATTTGCCCGTGAAGCGTTTTTTTATGGTTTAGTATAGTCAGGTATAGGGAAAAGGCTTTTAAGACCAAGATTGTCACATACTGAATAGTATATGACAGTTTTAAAGTTCTAGCAAATAAAAGGGGATAAAATAATTACTAATTAACTTTTTCAATATCAAAATCAAAAGCTGATTTTAAATAATTTTCAATAATAAACATATCACTCAAATCAAGTGTACCATAGGCATTCATACCAAGCAATATTTTATACAAAGCAGTAATACGTTGCTCAAGCTCTTCTTTACTCATTTTTTACCTTTCATAATTTCATCAAAATAATAAGACTTACAATACAATTTCCAAGTAGAATTATCTTTTTTATCTTTCAAATATTTAGCTTTTAAAGCTCTCATATTCTCATAACTTTTACCGAAATAAACCGAAAGAAGCTTAGGTTCTAAATCAAAAGAAAAATTTTTAGGTTTATAAGATTGTTTACGAATAAAATCACTTTTAAAATTTTCTAAATCTGCAACACTTTTTTGCAAATCAAGAATTTTAGCACTAAGATGTAATACAAAACTTTCTAATGTTTCAGCCATTTATACCTCTTTATAACTGTATTATACAATAATAATTGTACATTTACAAGTATATTTCATTTGTTCTATAACTTTTTATAGATAGCCAAGGGACTCAGCAGCACTTTGTGCTGCTAGAGCCTCTTTCCGCTCAAGCGGTACCTTTCTCCAGCAGTACAAAGCACAACTTCGACAACAAAAAATATATAATAAAATATATAATCCACAACCAATTAAAAGAGTTTTGGCTGCGGATTATTATCTATCAAATAAATAGTAACTCCTACAGCTTTGGATCTACCTACTGTATGAGCTTCTTTGTCATAGTTCACATCGTATACAAAAGAGAGCTTTGAATTTGTATCTAAATCTTCTTTAGCAGGTTTAAGTATCTTTCTATCAAATTCCCCAAGCCTTTTATAATTCGTAGCAAAAAGCAAATTAAGCTCATCAAGTCCATATCTTTTCAGTTTTGGTATATGTTCATCAAAACCATTCATCATCTCAAGTAACAATATCATTCTAGCACTATGCTTTGATTTTAATCTCATTAACTGCTCTGCATTAATACTGGTATACTTGCTTTTAACATCAACAATCATTTGTATAACTTCTTTAAACATAGTTATTTCAATATTGCCGCCAAACTCTATGTGACACTTAGGAAGCACAGATATAAAACTCTTTGATTTTTCATCAGTCCAAGAAATAGATGTCTTTTGCATTTGCTCAAG
>JALVXO010000156.1 GCA_027022775.1 Campylobacteraceae bacterium | reverse complement strand
AAGCTGTCTCTTTTATCGGTTTTGGTTCTTTTGTGCCGGTTAAAAAGAATGCTAGAGAGATTTACATTCCAGGGACAACAAAAAAAGTTAAAGTTGCTGAAAAATATGGAGTAAGATTTAAACCTAGCAAAAAATTAAAAGCTATTATAGAAGGTGAATAATCAGCTCCGCCCTTCGGGGTTTTATTAAAAACTTCCCCATTTTCTAAAAAATTGCTTTATTAAAATTATCAAAATGCAATATCTTCTTAAAACGGGGTATTTTTTAAAATTTTTATTTTTCATTTTTAAACCAAATGAAATGTAATATTAAAAAGATATAATTTCGACTTTAAATTCAGAGGTGATATTTAATTATGAAAAAAACAGCATTAATTCAAGAGATTCAAGAAAAAACAAACTTCTCAAAAGATGAAGTAGAGTTGGTAGTTAATACTTTACTGGATGTAATTACAGATACTTTAAAAGATGGCGAATCGGTTTCGCTTTTTGGGTTCGGTTCATTTGTGGTAACCAAAAGAAAGCCAAAAGAGGTTTACATTCCAGGCACCACAAAAAAGGTTTTAATAGAAGAGAAAAACAGTGTAAAATTTAAACCGAGCAATAAATTAAAATCTATAGTAGAAAATGCAAGCGATTAAAGCTTGCTTTAAAGAAAATTGCTCTAATATTTTAATCTGATTTTATTAATTGCCTCGGTGGTGAAACTGGTAGACACGCCAGACTCAAAATCTGGTGGGCTTTGCCCGTGTCGGTTCGAGTCCGACCCGAGGTACCACCGTTTACTTCTATTAATCTTTTTTTGATATACTCTCCTTAATATTTCCAAAAAGGCACAGTTTTGAAATTAGCAGTTGCAATCAGCGGTGCAAGCGGCACAGAGCTTGGGCTTAAATTTATAAAATATCTCCCCTCCGATATCGAAGCACACTTAATAGTTTCTAAAAATGCAAAAACCGTCTTTGAAAAAGAGAATTGCAAAGCGGTATATGAGAGCGAAGATATTGCAGCAGCGGTTTCTAGCGGCTCTTTTGGTATTGATGCTACGGCTATTATCCCCTGTTCTATGAATACACTTGCCAAAATCGCCTGCGGTATTAGCGATAATTTAATTACCAGAGCTGCTGCCGTTGCAATCAAAGAGCAAAAAAAGCTTCTTTTAGCACCGCGCGAATTGCCTTTTAGCGCTATTGCACTTGAAAATATGCAAAAACTCGCAAGCCTGGGTGTAATTATTTCACCGCCGGTATTGGGGTATTACAGCAATTGCGACACCCTTGAGGATATGGAAAAATTTATAATAGGCAAATGGTATGATTCTTTGGGAATTAAGCATGATTTGTATAAGAGGTGGGGAATTGGTGACTAGTTTTTGGTTTTTTGTTTCTGGTTTTTGGTTTTTGGCATTTTAAGCATTACGGAAATGTTATTTAACAGCTAAGAGCTCTAAGCTATTAAATAAGACTGAAATAGGTAATTTTATAGAAATATTAACATGTTTCGCACTCTTAAAGGAGAAAAATGAAAAGGGCAATCTATCCTGGGACTTTTGACCCTATAACTTTGGGGCATACGGATATTATTAAGCGGGCATGCAAAATTTTTGATGAAATTATTGTTGCAGTAGCCATTAACAGAGAAAAAAAGCCTATGTTTGATTTTGAAAAACGCATTGAGCTTGTTAAAAAAGCGACAAAAGAGTTTAAAAAGGTAAAAGTTGTCGGCTTTGAAGGGTTGCTTGTGGATTTAAGCGATAAACTTGAAGCCAATACCATTATCAGGGGCTTAAGGGCGGTAAGCGATTTTGAGTATGAGCTTCAAATGGGGTATGCAAACGCTTCGCTTAAAAAAGATTTAGACACCATTTACCTGATGCCAAGCCTCAATTACGCATTTATCAGCTCTTCGATTGTGCGGGCTATTTTAACCCATGATGGAGATGTGGGACACTTGGTTCCAAGTGCGATTTTAAACGATTTAAAGGCATAAAATGTATGTAACTTTAGAGGGTATTGACGGCTGCGGAAAATCAACCCAGATAGAGCTTTTAAAAGAGCACTTTAGCAATGCCGTAATTACAAAAGAGCCGGGCGGCACAGAGTTTGGCAAGCAGGCAAGAGAGATTTTGCTACATGGCAGCTTGCACTCAAAAAATGCCGAACTGCTGC
>JALVXO010000155.1 GCA_027022775.1 Campylobacteraceae bacterium | reverse complement strand
AAAACTTTTACCAAATCGACCTGCTAGCAAAAGGCAAAGAGAATATAATTTTCGACTACAAAAGCTCAAAACACCAAATGCCAAAACACAAAACCCAAATCCAAAACTACATAAACGCCCTAAAAACTATAGAAAACAAACCAACTTACGGATATATTCTGTATGTGCTAAAAGACGGGGTTGAAATAGAGGAGGTGTTATAAATCCATATCTGCAGTTGCACTTTTTCTAAAAATTCCAAAATTTATGGTATAATAAACCGTTAATTTAAAAAATAGGAGACAAAATGGGTCTATTTAGTTTTATGAAAGATGCAGGTAAAAAACTGCTTGGCGGCGGTAATGATGATGAAGCTATCAAAAATGAGATAGAGAGCAGTTTTGAAGGCGAGCCGGTTCAAGGGCTTGTTGTAACTGTAGAAGATGGCGTGGTTACGTTAGCAGGCGTAGCGCAAGATAATGATACAAGAGAAAAAGTTATCTTAATTGCTGGAAATGTTGAAGGGGTAGAGAGTGTAAATGCAGACCAGCTTGTAACGCCTGAAATGATAGAAGCAAGCAATGAGCGCGATGTTCCAGAACCGGTATTCTATACAATCCAAAAGGGCGATACATTATGGGATATTGCCCAAAAACATTATGGTGACGGGAATAAGCACCATGAAATTGTAGCTGCAAATTTAGAAGTAATTAAAGATGCTGACAAAATCTACCCAGGCCAGACAATCAGGCTTCCTGAGTTGGCTTAAGAGCAATCCCGCAAATTGCGGGATTTTAATGGCTATTTACTTATTTTTTATATTCTCCAAAAACCAGTTAAATGCAAACAAGAGCCCTGGTGTTTTTGGTATAGATTCATTATACATTACATTTTCTATTTTATTTATAGGAATTTCTACTACTTCTATTAACTCTTCCCCAGTTACTCCGCCGCCTTCTGAAACCCTGTTTTTACTGGTTACTTCTGCATAATATAGATGCTGTTTGGAACCTGCAAACCCTACTGATGTATAAAAGGATGTTATTTTTTGCAAATCTTTTGCATCGACTTTATATCCGCACTCCTCTAAAATCTCTTCGCTTGCAGTCTCTTCTATAGATAACTCTTTATCTAATATCCCGGCACAAAGTTCAAGAGTTATGCCATTTGTTTTATTATCCTGCAAATATACTGCAGGGCGGAACTGTTTTACGCAAACCAGGCTTTGATTGTCCCTGTTATAAATTAAAATAGCAACACTGTCGCTGGCTTGAACAATTTCCCAGTTTTTATTTTCGCCATTTAATTTAAAAGTTGCAAAACAGGGTTTTACATATTTGCCATTTTTTAACTCTTTGCATTTAAAATCTTCTACCATAAACTCCATAAATAAACCTTACAGTAAAATAACTTTAGCCAATCCCAAGAAGGCAAAAAAGCCTACTATGTCGGTTACAGTGGTTAAAAGCACACTGCTGGCAACTGCAGGGTCTATCCCTACTCTTTTTAATGTCAGCGGTATTACAGCACCAAACAGTCCGGCGAAAAAGAGGTTTATAACCATTGCAAGGGCAATAACAATTCCCAGTTTATAATTGTGGAACCACAAATAGGCAACTGCACCCATCACAAATGCAAAAATCGCTCCATTTAGCAAAGATACCACAATTTCCCTAAAAACTGCAGACTTTGCCTCATACCAGCTTATTTCGTTAAGCGCCAGCTGGCGCACCATAACCGTAAGGCTTTGAGTTCCGGCATTGCCGCCCATAGAGGCGACAATTGGCATTAAAACAGCCAGTGCCACATAAGCTTTTATTGTATCATCGAAAAATCCTATAACTATAGATGCAGCAATTGCCGTAACCAGGTTTATACCAAGCCATACAGCCCTGCGGCGGGTGATGATTGCAATATCTCTCTCCTCTTCTGCTTCATCATCAACCCCTGCCATTTTATAGATATGCTCGGTTGCCCTGTCTTCGATGATATCATAAATGTCATCTGAAGTGATGCGCCCAATAAGTTTGCCGTCGATATCGGTTATTGGCAGCACTACAAGGTTGTAATCTTCAAAATTTTTAATTACACTGTCTAAAGAGTCGGTAGCTTTAAGCGAAATTATTCTTTTGTATGACTCTTTTAGATAATCTCTGTAAGTTTTGTTAAAATCGAAAGTAATCACATCTTCTAAAGGTATGCTGCCAATAAGGTATCCAAACTCATCAACCAAAAAAACCATATAGATATTATCAAGCCCTAAATCCTCTTTAAGTTTTTTAAGCCGCTTTATGGAATCTTTTATCTTTTCATCAAGTTTGGCGCTAAAAAGTTCGGTCTGCATAACAGAACCGGCCATATCATCATCATAAAGCTGAAGCTTTTTAATATCTTCCGCATCCTCTTTATCAAGTTCAGAGAGGACTTCCTGCTCTTTTTGGCTGTCTATTTCGGCAAGTTCCTGAATTAAGTCTGCAGCATCGTCACTGTCTAACTCATCAACAATATCAGCAAGTTTTTTAACAGAAAGCTCTTCTAGTGCATCATCTCTTAAATATTCGGGAAGTTCCAAAAGCACCTCACCCAGGTGCTCTTTGGGAATTTTTCGCAGATATTCTAAAAAGAGTTCAAACCCCTCTTCGTGGTAAATATCTTTTAAAATATTTGCAATATCAACTGCGTGGCGGTGTTCAAACTCTTGAGGATTTGAAATTAACGACTCAAGCAGCTCCTTTTTTGCTTGATAATTTAAATCTGTCGGCATTACTACTCTCTTTTCTTATATTTTCAAAATGGATTTGAATATTTTTATTAAATTTTTTCCAAATAAAAGGTTTTGTCTGTGATATTTTTGCAAGCGCATTATATAATTTTTTTTCTTTATCTGGTAAATCTTTAGCCAAATTTTTGGAAGTAACTGCAACTTTTTTATAAATTGTGCCGCCTCCTTTTATTAAAACCAGCTTTCCTAATACTCTAAACGGATTGATAGGCTTGCCTCTTTTGTAAACCCCAAGATGCAGATGAGGACCGGTGCTTCTGCCTGTAGAGCCGACTCTTCCTATAACCTGGCGCGCTTTTACAAATTGTCCTTTTTTTACTAAAATTCTGCTCTGATGCGCATATAGCGAAATGTATCCGCCGCCGTGATCGATTTTTGTAACTTTGCCGTAACCTCTCATCCAGCCTGCATATACAACTTTGCCGTCTGCTACCGCATAAATAGGCGTACCTCTTTTTGCGCCAATGTCAATCCCAAGGTGCGGGCGGTATCTGTGAAGTATTGGATGCCATCTTTTGTAGGTAAATGCAGATGTAATACGCATTTTATTTAGAGGATTATTAAAACTCTTATATAGAGCCGGAACTTTTTTTGCAACTTTTGTTACTTTTTGTAACAAATTTGAATTTGACCACACCTGATAGCCATTTTTATTTTGGTATGCAAAATACTCGCTCTCTTGGCTTTTTATATATGCGCCTATAATTTTAGGCTCTCCCCACGGAATGCCTTTTATACTCTTTTGCTCATACTTTACCGAAACCGTATCACCTTTTTTCAGTTTGGTAAAATCGACATATCCTTTAAAAATTTTATTTAGGTAAGTTGCCAGGTCGGGATTGTTTGTAGCTTTTTTAATATCGGTAAAACAGCTGTTTTTTATCTTTATTGTAACTGTATCCTTTATAACTTTATATTTAATAGGCACTATATCAAAACCGTAGCCATTTTTCTTTTTGAAAACATAAATCTGCATCTCTTCACCCAGTGGAATAAGTGCCTCTTTAAGCTTGCCCCCCTCGCTGCTTTCAAAAAAAGTAATACCTGCTTGAATAGCGGATAAAAACTTTATGTCATCTGGATCGATTTGATTATAAAACTTGGTAGAATCGATGTGGTGTTTGGTTAAATATGTTCCAAAAGTCTCCCCCTCCTGCCACCTTTTTAACTTAAAACTGCCGCTAAACAGGGCAGAAATCAGCAGAAAAAACATTAAAAAGATTCTCATTTTTCAAGCCTTTTTAAAAAAATTAGCATTATTATACCTACAATTTTTAAATTTTAGTTATAATTTTATCTGTTATTTACAAAAAATAAAAGGCAGAAAAATGAGAGCGGTTCTTTTTGGGATATTTTTCTTTACATTTTCCCTCTTTGGCGGTTTTATTCCTCAAAAAAGCTATACTGTAGTTACAGCTGTAAACGGCAACACCATAACGCTTCAAGGAGCGTTTGCATACAATGGCATGAGCGGTTTGCTTGTTAGAAACTTAAATGGAAAAGAGTACGGCATAGCTTTTGTAAAACAGATTAGCCCAGGCAGGGCTGAAATAATAGATACAAACCCTTTTGGCGGCAAAAATTTAGCAAATATAAAAGCAGAACCAAAAGTCGGCGATAAAGTAATTGGCGGTTTTATGTACAACCGTATTATGGTTTTGGCTCCAAATAAGAGCAGCTTTATCAATATACAAAACCGCTTTGGCATACGCTCTGTTAACCCAGATATATTTATGGCATTTCTGGCAAAAAGAGGTTCTAGCACACCAAGCAGCAGCGACTATTACGAATTTGCAAAACTGACCCATGTAGGGCTTTTTGTTATATTTAAAAACGGTTTTGTAACCCTATATGACCCTATAAGCCAAAGCGAAATAGCAAAAACCATGATGGATATAAGCGTTTATAATGCCATGGAACCGTTTTATAATACTTTTAATTAAGCGTAAAGTTTAAGCTAAAAGCCGAAAGCTTAAAGCACAAAGCTAAAAGCTGAAAAAGAAACGCCCCCTGTCATTCCTGCGAAAGCGAGACTACGCAAAAAGTCCAAAATATTTGCCTTAATCGTCATTCTGAGCGTAGCGAAGAATCTATTTACTGCCGTTATATCGAGATTCTTCGCTTCGCTCAGAATGACTGAAATGGGTAATTTTACAGAAATTTTAACTTTTTGCGCACTCTCAAGCAGGAATCCACATACGGAATACGGATTACAGAATACAGAAAAATAATTTTCTAATCTCTAATTTCCAATCTCTCTTCGCTAAAAGAGCCTTGGATTCCCGCTTTCGCGGGAATGACGAAAAGTTAGGATTGAGGTTTGAGCGCTGAGGGTTGAGAAACACCGTCATTCCTGGCTTGACCAGGAATCCACGGTTTTTGAAACCGAATATGTTTTGCATCCTTTTTCTAATTTCTTATCTCTCTTCTCTAACAATTTCCTATTTTACGGAACAACACATATCTTTGGCTTTCGGACTTTAATTCAAACCGCCGTTTTTTATCTAAAGTTCGATACAATGACATACTAAGAAACGCTTTAGGAGATTAAAGTGAAATTAAAAGAAGCAGATATAGCATATTTAACCTCAATTGTCGGCAGTGAAAATATCTATACCGATAAAGCCCACAAAATTGCATACAGTTACGATGCTACAAGGGAGCGGTATGAACCGGATGCTGTGGTTTTTCCGCGCAGCGAAGAGGATATCAGCAAAATATTAAAATATTGCAATGAGCGCAAAATTATTGTTGTTCCGCGCGGCGCAGGCAGCGGTTTTACAGGGGGCGCTCTGCCGGTAAACGGCGGCATTATGCTGGCGATGGAAAAACATTTGAATAAAATTTTAGAGATAGATTTGGAAAATATGCTTGCAATTGTGCAGCCGGGTGTTGTAAATAAAGATTTACAAAGAGCGGCAGAGAGCCGCGGGCTTTTCTATCCGCCTGACCCGGCTAGCGAAGAGTATTCCACAATCGGCGGGAATGTGAGTGAAAATGCAGGCGGAATGCGTGCGGCAAAATATGGAATTACTAAAGATTTTGTAATGGCGCTGCGGGCTGTTTTACCAAATGGAGATATTATAAGGGCGGGCAAAAAAACCATTAAAGATGTTGCAGGCTACAATATTGCCGGCATTTTAACCGCAAGCGAGGGGACTTTGGCGGTAATTACCGAAATTACACTCAAACTGCTGCCAAAACCGCAATATGCAAAATCTTATATGGGGATTTTCCCGGATGTAAAAAGCGCTATGAATGCTGTTTTTAAATCGCTTGCCAGCGGTGCAAACCCGGTAGCAATGGAGTTTTTGGATTCACTGGTCGTAAAAGCTGTGCAAGAGAAACTGGGGGTAGAGCTGCCAAGCGATGCAGGCGCGCTGCTAATTGGCGATGTGGATGGAAATGTTGAGCAAGAGGTTGAGTTTCAATTGGATACTTTGCAAAAATCATTTAAAGAAAACGGTGCAGTCGATTTTAAAATAGCAAGTTCCAAAGATGAGCGCAGCCAATTGTGGCGTGCAAGACGGGGTGCTTCGCAATCTATTACAATTTATGGAAGCAAAAAATTGAATGAAGATATCTCTGTGCCAAGAAGCATGCTCCCAAAAGCGCTGGAAGAGATTTATAAAATCGGGGCAAAATACAATTTAACAGTGCCGTGTTTTGGGCATGCCGGAGATGGCAATATCCATGTAAACGTTATGGTTGACGGCTCTAATCCAAAAGAGCTGGAAGACGGCCACAAAGCTATAAAAGAGATTTTCCAGCTTGTTGTGGATATGGGCGGAACTTTAAGCGGCGAGCACGGCATAGGATTAAGCAAAGCCGAATTTATGGATATAGCATTCAGTCCGGAAGAGCTGGCGCTATTTAAAAGAATAAAAGAAGCCTTCGACCCAAACAATATCTTAAACCCTGGAAAAATGGGACTTTAAGGAAGATAGGCGTGAGGGGTTAGGAATTGATAATTGAAAATGGATAATAGATAATTTTCCGTAATCCGTAATTCGGATATGGATTCCAGCTTGAGACTGCGCAAAAAGTTAAAAAACAACGGAAATGAGGCTTTAGCCTCATCTTGTTATTACTATTTATTGGTAATATTTTTGTGAGACTGAAGTCTCACTTCCAAGATTTTTTAGACTTTTTGCGCACTCTCGCTTTCACAGGAATTTTTGGGGTTTTGTATTATATGATGACAAAATGTTTGGCTCATCATCATTTCCATAAAAGCTGGAACCAAGTAGGTTTGGTTAACTGGTTAGGGGTATATTGGTAAAATGAAAATGATTACCAATAATCAATATACTAATACACCAATATAAAAAGGATATTTTTTGCATAAAAACAGAGATTTAAAAAGTTTAGCCATTTTACTGTTTAAATTGACAAAAAGGTTTGTAACGGAGCTTTTTGAACCTAAATTGAGTTTTTATGCAGCCAGTATGAGCTGGTCAACACTATTTTTTCTTATTCCGCTGCTTGTGATTGTTTTGTCTGTAACAGTTCATACTCCGATTTTTAGCGAGTATTACGACAGAATGCATGCATTGATAACCCAGTCTCTGCTGCCGGCAACTTCTAAGCAGTTAATCTCTTTAATCGATAAATTTGTAGCAAACGCTTCTCAGATGGGGTATATTGGGGCAGTTTATGTTACAGTTGCAGCAGTGCTTTTTTTCAGAGATTTTGATTATATAGTAAATGATATTTTTGACCAGCCAAGACGCCCGTTTTTTGCCGCTTTAATGGTTTATGGCACTCTGCTTATTTTTGTTCCTGTTGCTATAGGGGCGTCGATGTGGCTATTTGCTCTTTTGGATAATAAAATCCATATTGCCCCTTTGATTTTGCAGTTTCTCTTAATCTGGGCAGTTATTATGACTGTTTTTAAAATTACCCCTCAAGAGAGCATTCCGTTTGATACACTGGCTTTAAGCTCTTTTATTACCACCTTTGTCTGGTTTATTGCAAAAAACATTTTTCTCTTTTATATTTTTTATAACAAAACATACAGCACAATTTACGGGACTGTTTCTATTGTTCTTTTTACATTTTTATGGATTTATATCTCATGGACAATTTTTATCCACGGTTTGCAGCTTTGCAATATGCTTTTGAAAGATGAAGAAGATATGGTATAATCACACTCAAAAAGGATTTAAATGTGGTTGATGAATCCGCAAAACCGTTTTAATCTTGCCAATTCGGTTACTTTTTTAAATGTGGCTTGCGGCGTGGCGGCTATGTATTTTGTAACCCAGCACCAGTTTCTGCCTGCAATTGTTTTAGCTTGGATAGCTGGCGGGCTTGATATTTTAGATGGGAAAATTGCGCGTAAATTTAACCTTTCTACAGAGTTTGGGGTTCAGCTGGACAGCTTTGCCGATTTTTTAAGCTTTGTTATTATGCCGGCATTTTTGCTTTTTTATTCACTCGATTTAAAAGGGTTTGTTCCGGTTTTTTTAATCGGGCTTGTTTTTATTTATTACATAATAAGCGGTTTAAGACGGCTTGTGGAGTTTAACCTTTATACAGATGCCGGCAGTGTAAGCAAATATTTTACAGGTGTGCCGACCCCGCTTGGGGCAATTTTGCTTTGGATTTTGTATCTGCTTCATAGTTTCAGCATTGTTTCCAATGTATGGGTAATTGCAGCTTTAACCGCCCTTATTGCATGGTCTCTTAATTCCAAAATAAAGATACCGCACCCATGAGTTTGCGTCAAAAAATTAAAGATTTCAGTGAACTGGTTGTATTTGAGCACACCATATTTTCTCTTCCTTTTATCTTCTTGGCAATGGTTGTTGCGGCAAAAGGGTGGTTTGGCTTCAGACTGCTTGTGCTAGGGCTTTTTGCTGCAGTAAGTGCAAGAAATTTTGCAATGGGGGTAAACAGGTATTTAGACCGTGATATCGATGCCCTTAATCCGCGCACAAAAAACCGCCCTTCAGTTGACGGCAGGGTGAGCCCAGGTGCAATGCTTGCATTTATTGCGTTAAATGGAGCTGTATTTATTTTTGTTGCATATCTTATTAACTCTTTGGCGTTTAAATTGAGTGTTCCGATACTCTTTATTCTTGGCATATACACTGTTTTTAAGCGTTTTAGCGCCCTTGCTCACCTGGTTTTGGGGGTAAGCCTGGGACTGGCTCCAATTGCCGGTGCAGTTGCTGTTTTGGGTGCTATACCTTTTTGGGTAGTTATTTTAAGTATTGGTGTGACATTTTGGGTTGCCGGTTTTGACCTGCTTTACAGCCTGCAGGATATGGAGTTTGACAAAGAGCACAATCTGCACTCAATTCCGTCGCGGCTAGGGGCAAAAAATACCCTTTTGCTGGCTGCACTGTTTCATTCTGTTACGGTAGTTTGCTGGTATTTTTTTGTTAAACTTGCAAATTTGCACCATTTTGCCCTGCTGGCTGTCGCAATAGCTGCAGTTATGCTCTTTTATGAACACTATCTGGTTAGAAAAGATTTTACAAAAATAGACAGAGCATTCTTTACGGTAAACGGTTATCTCGGTTTTGTATTTTTTATTTTAGTTGTGCTTGATGTGGCTTTTAACAAGGTTTAAAAATGGAGCCAAAAATAAGAAAATTTATTCAAGATAAAACGCATAAATCGTGGCATGCTATTTTGACAAAAGCACTTTTAAAGCTTGAGCCCGAATATTTGGAATTTGTTTTAAGCGGAAATTATCTTCCAAGCCAAGGAAGGATTTTTAATGCTTTTAAAACATTGCCAAAAGATGA
>JALVXO010000154.1 GCA_027022775.1 Campylobacteraceae bacterium | reverse complement strand
GCACTGCTTATTGGAAAAGAGGGATACCGCTATAATGCACTATCTTATCTGCTTTTTAACTGGATAAATGCAAAATACGGGCTTTATGTCAAACTTGAAATTGCACAGTTTTTAGCTTCGCAGCAAGAGATGATTAAATTCCAGATGCAGCCGGTTATTGAGCATGTAAAAAGAGAAGGATGGGGAAAAACCAGGGAGCTTAACGGCATTTTGGTTCAAATTGCCCTTGAGTATTTAAGGGATGTTTTTCCAAACAAATATGTTGCGATTAAAAAGAGTCCAAGCGGCGAAAAATATATTGTAATTAATGAGTTTAACAAACGGCAATGAGTAACACAATAGCTGCAGTAGCTACTGCAAGCGGCGTCGGTTCTATAGCAATAGTCAGGGTAAGCGGAGCCGATGCGCTTAAAATATCTTTAAATCTTTTAAAAAAAAGAGAACTTCAAAACAGGGTTGCAACCCTCGCTTCTATTTACGATAAAAATGGTGATTTAATTGACAGAGCCATTGTTATATACTTTAAAGCGCCGCACAGCTTTACCGGCGAAGATATAGTAGAGTTTCAGTGCCACGGCGGTTTTGTGGTAGCTCAGGAGATACTGGATGCCCTTTTGCACTTTGGGGCTGTTTTGGCAAAACCGGGAGAGTTTACCCAAAGGGCTTTTTTAAACGGAAAAATTGATTTAAGCGAAGCAGAAGCGATTGCTAAATTAATAGAGGCAAAAAGCGCTGACGGCGCCAAAATTTTGGCAAGGCAGTTAAAGGGTGAATTAAGAGAATTTATAGAAAAAACCCGCGACTCATTAATCGGACTGCTTGCCCATTCAGAGGTTATGATAGATTATGCCGAAGAGGATATCGGTGATATCACCCAAAATCTGCAAAAAAATTTAGAAAAAACCCAAGAGTCACTTGAGAATATCGTTAAAGCCAGTATCCGCCGAAAAGGTTTAATAGAGGGGTTCTGGCTGGCAATTGTTGGCAAACCTAATGTGGGCAAAAGCTCAATTTTAAATAAAATGCTCAATTTCGAGCGCGCAATTGTAAGCAATATTGCCGGAACAACGCGCGACACAATAGAAGAGCAGATTAAAATAGGCTCGCATATAGTAAGGGTGGCAGATACCGCAGGGATTAGGGATGCCAGCGATGTTATAGAAAAAATGGGAGTTGAACGCTCTATAAAGTGGCTTGAAGAGTCCGATATTGCAGTTGTGGTTTTTGATGCATCAGCCCCGCTTGAGAGTGAAGATTTAAAAGTTTTAGAGTTGATAAAAAAGACAAAAGAGATAAAAGTAATTGTTGTATTAAACAAAATAGACAAAGTGTGCAAAATAGACTTAAAAGAGTTTGAAGGGTTCGATACAGTCAAAATAAGCGCCAAAGAGAGCGTCGAACCGCTTATTTTCAAAATAGAAGAGATTTTAAACCAAATTTCTAAAACCGATGAATTGATGCTTGTTTCAAACAGACAGATAGAATCGGTAAAAAAAGCGCTTTTAGAGATAGAGAGTGCAAAAGAGCCGCTAAATAGAGGCGAACTTGAATTTTTCAGCTACCATGTAAATTTAGCCATAGAGGCTTTAAACGAAATAACAAGGCCATACCGCTACGAAGAGCTTTTAGATAAAATGTTCGGCGAATTTTGCCTTGGAAAATAAAAAATTGCTAAATTGAAAAAAATTTATACCTTAAACGCAGATTTTTTTTGTATAATTTGAAAAATAAACCGCGGAGAAAATTATGGGTATTAATATTAAAAAGCTTTCATTAATAGTAATTGCAACTTTTTCTATAACCGGGTGCAATATTTACAGACAGATGGTGCTGCCTACACCTTATTACCCTGGTGTTGAAAGTACTGTTACAGAAGAGCCGGCCCCTGTAACTCAAAGCGAAGCTTCACAAACAATAGAGGCAAGAACAGAAGTTAATCAATATACTCCAATAAAAGAGAGTAAAATTCAGGTAACCAATAAAACTGTAGTTCAGCGTATTCCTTTTCCGGAACAGGAGTATAACAGTCTGCCTAAAACAGGAAGCGCTACGGTAGAGGGCAGCATATTTATTACTGCGCCTAACGGTAAACGGATATACGGAAAACATACAAGACTCTATTTAAATCCGGTAACAAGCTACTCTACCCAGTGGTATAAAGAGAGTTACCTTGGCGGAGCCAAAATGTCACAAGTGGACCCAAGGCTTTATAACTATTTAAAATTTACCACTTCAGATGAAAAGGGGCATTTTGAGTTTTTAAATGTTCCAAATGGAAGTTACTATTTAATAGGTGTGGTAAAATGCGGGCAAGAGTGCGGATATTCACAGCTTAAAAGTATAAGGGTTGCTAAAAAAATCAATGTATTTGGCAGCGGATTAAGCGGAATTGAACTTACCAAATAAAATATTGCTCCTGCTTTAGATAGCAAAGGCATGGCTTTGCCTTTGCTAATTATTTTACGGTTTAATTTTAACAGAAGCCTCTTTTAACAATCTGTCTATCTCGCTTTTTGGGCCCTGTATTAATATTGGGTGTTTGGATTTGTTTAAAAAAGTAAGCAGCTTTAGCATTGATTTTTCTGTCGGAAGTGCAGTGCAGCCTGCAGTAGGCTTATTTTTTATATGTATAAAAATACAGCTGCCAAATCCTTTGGCAGGGGTTTTGTTAAAATTATTGTGAACAACTGTTAACCCCAATTTATAATAATTTTTCTCTAATTTCATCTTTTCAAAAGAGTTGTAATCTTTTGCTATTTTTCTGCTGTCTGCTATTTTATTGTAATATTTTGAGTTTATATCATCTATGCAAATATCGTATCTGCTCATAACTTTGTAAGGATAATTCAGTTCCACTTTTTGGTATCCAAAAGCGTAACTTAACTCAAAAATACCTGCTGGCGCTCTGCCGTCGCCTTCTTTTTTTATATTGCCGCTTTTTTTGCTGTGCAGCCCAATTCCCCATGCCAAACCGTTTCTGCCGACAAATACAGGAGATTTAAAAAGTTTTTGCCATTTGCCGCCTTTTTTTTCTAAAAAAATCATAGTGCCTCTGCTGCTGTTCCAATTTTTTGTTGTTACCAATACTATTTGGGATGTATCTATCTTTGAAAAAATTAAATTTACCGCTACTCCTAAAATTATTAAATATCTCACAGTTTCTCCTTTGGCAGATTAATAAATAATTATATCTAAAATTTTTATTTTCTAATCTTTTATGCTATTATTTTACAAAAAAATAAGGATTAAAAATGTTGGATAAAACAAAAGCTGTCAGGTTTGCATATAACCCTAACGAGCATTTAGGCGCAATGAGTGTGCCTATTTATCAGACAACCGCTTATGAATTCAGAGACAGCGAGCATGCTGCAAATCTGTTTGAATTAAAAGAGCTAGGCAATATTTACACCCGCTTAAATAACCCTACAACCGATATTTTTGAGAAGCGTTTTTGCGCTTTAGAAAACGGATACGGCGCTGTTGCGACTGCCAGCGGAACGGCGGCGATTTTTTACACTTTTGCAAATGTTGCCCAAAGCGGCGATAACATTTTGGTTGCCAAACAGTGCTACGGCGGCACTTTGACAATGGCGGCTCACACAATTAAGCGATTTGGAATAGAGGGGCGCTTTTTTGATATTTTCAATTTAGATGAGCTTGTCAGCCAAATAGATGAAAAGACAAAAATAATATTTTTCGAAACCATTCCAAACCCTGCAATCGAAGTTGCCGATATTGAAAAGATTGTGCAAATTGCAAACGAGCATAATATTTTGCTCTGTGTTGATAATACGGTAGCTACTCCGATTCTTTGCAAACCTTTGGATTTGGGGGCGGATATTGTTGTTCACAGCACAAGCAAATACTGCAACGGTCAGGGCAGCGCAATAGGCGGAATTATTGTAGAGGGCAAAAGCGCAGCGGCAAAAATAAAAGACAACAGCCGGTACGCCCATTTTAACGAACCAGACCCAAGTTACCACGGCTTAGTTTATACAGATTTGGATATGCCTATTTTCACCTTAAGGGCAAGGCTGGCGCTTTTAAGAGATTTCGGCGGCGCGCCAAGCCCGTTTAATTCGTGGCTAAATATCCAGGGAATGGAAACTTTGGCTTTAAGAATGGAGCACATTAGCAACTCTGCGCTAGAAATTGCAAAATTTTTAGAAGCCCATCCAAAAGTTTTAAGTGTAAACTATCCGGGGTTAGAGAGCAGCAAAAGTTACAAAAATGCGCAAAAATACCTTAAAGATGGCAAAGCAAGCGGGCTTTTAAGTTTTGTGCTAGATAGCAAAACCGCTGCCCAAAAAGTTGCAGAATCGACAAAAATTTTCTCTTTGGTTGTAAACATAGGTGATAGCAAATCAATAATCACCCATCCTGCAAGCACAACCCATCAGCAGTTAAGCAAAGAAGAGCTAGAAGCTGCAGGAGTGGATGAGGGTTTAATCCGCTTAAGCATAGGTTTGGAAGATACACAGGATTTAATTGCTGATTTAAAAGATGCACTGGAAAAAGTTTAAATCAAATTTTGCAAAAGGCTGCTTATTTTAGCCTTTTTGCAATATCAGATTTTAATTGTGCCAGAATTTCTGTATATTGATATAAAAGATTGCCGTCTATCTCTTCGGAAGCACTTATTTTGCTTTCCATTTTTCTTACTATATCCAAGAATTTTTTGGCTCCGATTTTCTGCCCCATTTTCTTTATGTCATTAAGCATTAAAAGAAGCTGAGTACTTCTATTCTCTTTAATATATCTCTCTATAAGCTTATCACTGTCCCCATAAATTGCGATAAATTCTCTTAATGCATCTTTATTGTTTAAATTTAATGTTTCTGTTTTTATACTGTTTAACGGAAGATATCTCTCGAGCATAGCTTTTAACTCTCTATTGTTAAACGGTTTAGGAAGGTAAGAGTCAAAGCCTAGCTTAAATATATCTTCTATTCGGTTTTTATGCAGAGAGAAAGAGGTGTGTATTACAACCGGTGTAGAATTAAATCTGCTGTTTTCCCTTATTCTTTTTACAGTTTCAAAACCGTCAAGTTTTGGCATAATACTGTCTAAAATTATTAAATTGAAACTCTCTTCTTTCTCTAAAATCTTTAAAACCTCTTCCCCATTGCTTGCTGTAAACACTTCTATTCCGTAAGATTTTATTAAATGTTCCAATATATGCAGATTTGTTCTGTCATCTTCTGCAATTATAACTTTTGGGGTGCTCTCTTCCTGTTTTTTCTCTTCAATCTCATTTAATGGTCCTACTTCTACTAAATCTCTGCTAAATAGTTTGGTAATTACCGGGTTAATATCGCTGTCTATATGCTCTTTATTAATTTTGCCATCTATTAAACCGGCAGGATATTCATAAATTCTTCCATTTTTTTCAAGCGATACTATTTTTAAATTATTATACTTTTTAACACTCTGGATATAGTCTGAAAGTATAGGTTCAAACAGTTCAGCATCCATAAAAACAGCATCATAATTCAAAAAGTTCGGGATATTTTTATTTATATCGCTGCTGACCTCAATATCTACAATAAATTTATAACCGTATAGATAAGCTTCAGTTTTATTTATAGTTTTTATATCATTAGAGATAATTAAAGCTTTTTTTGAAGTTTTTAACTCTTTATTTATTTTATTATTTACAACCTCAATAGGTTTGTCAAAATCTATCGGTATTATTGCTTCGGCTTTATACTTTTTATTGCTGTTAATAACAATTTTTAATTTCCCGTTAACGCGGTTTACCAGTTTATTTATTAAATATAGGTAGATACCGTAATATTTTTTTTCGCTTTCAATATATTTAGGCGTTAAGTCGTTAAAAAAAATATCTTTTTGATAACTGTTTAATTTTAACTGATTTGGGGTTGTAAAAGTTATAGTGTCATTTATCTCATCTACATCAATTACAACATTTGCCCGTTTTAATCCATGCTCTTTTGTCTGCAATTTAATAAACAGGAATAAAACAGCTTGCAAAAGCTCTTTGTTTGCCAGTATTGGAGAGGTAGCCTTTCTTTTTACTTTTATGCTGTTTTTCCCTATTAAACCTATTTTTATCAATCCGTTATATATATCTTCTGTATCGAATATCTCTATTTTGCCTAACCTTTTATTTGCTGCAACATGTGAAAAAATGTTCTCTTCTTGAACAGTATTAAAAATCTCTTTATGGTTTCTTTTTATTTCATCTATAATATTATTGTTCATGTTTAATTTATCTATATTTTCTCCCAGTTTTTTTACCGATTCTAAACTGTTGCTGCTGATTTCACTTAAATATTTTTTATCCCCTCTGTTTTTGCACTTCTCTTTAGTAATTTTAGTTTGCAGTTTTTTTCTTTCTCTTTTAAAATCTTTTACTATAGATAGCAAAATTATACCAAAAATTACTGTCAGAAAAGCTACTGCTGCCCAGTTCCAATTTATGGCATAAAAATTGATAAAACTTTCGGCAGCTAACGGGGAAGCAAAAAAAGTGGATATTAAAATTACCGTTTTTAGGTTACTTCCCATTCCCTTCCCTTTTTTCTTACATATTGTGATTATAACATATTTAAACCTAGATTTACTAGTATTTTGACACAAAAAAACATTTTTAATAATAAATTTTGAAAAATTTTTTTAATTTGAGTAAAATATTATTTAAAAATAAAAAAGAGAGAATATGGCAAAGAAAAAAACAGTTTTTGAGTGTCAAAATTGCGGTTTTCAAACTCCGCGCTGGGTTGGCAAATGCCCATCCTGCAACAGTTGGGATTCGCTTTTAGAGTTAAATCAGGAGCAGATTGAGTTTCTTAAAAAAACTTCTGCTAAAACTTCTGTATCTAAAAAAGCAGTCCCAATTACCAAAATTAAATCTGAAGAGATACAAAGATTTAGCAGCGGCAGCAAAGAGTTAGACCTGGTTTTGGGCGGAGGCATAGTGCCAGGTTCCCTGACCCTTATTGGCGGAAGCCCCGGCATTGGAAAATCTACACTGCTTTTAAAAGTTGCCGGAAATTTGGCAGATATGGGACACAAGGTTTTGTATGTGTCTGGCGAAGAGTCCGCTTCGCAAATAAAAATGCGCGGCGACAGGCTGGGGGCCGCAAATAAAAACCTTTACCTTTTAGCCGAAATAAATATGGATAATATCGCTTTAGAGATAGAAAACGGCAATTACTCTTTTATTGTAATAGATTCAATCCAGACAATTTACAGCAGCGAAACCCCCTCTGCCCCCGGTTCTGTAACGCAGGTTAGGGCAATCACTTTTGAACTTATGCGCATTGCAAAATCGAAACAGATTCCAATTTTTATAATCGGGCACATCACAAAAGAGGGTTCAATTGCAGGACCCAGGGTGCTAGAGCACATGGTTGACACGGTTTTATATTTTGAAGGGGACAGCAACAGCGATTTAAGGCTGCTTCGCGGATTTAAAAACCGTTTTGGCTCCACAAATGAAGTGGGAATTTTTGAAATGGACAGCAGTGGTTTAAGGGATGCAAAAAGCATGAGCGAGCGCTTTTTTAATAAAGAGAAGCTGCAGCCGGGCTCTGCGCTTACAATTTTAATGGAAGGCTCAAGGCCTATTGTTATTGAGGTTCAAGCGCTTGTTACCCCAGCTTACGGCAATCCGCGCAGAAGCTGCACCGGGTTTGACACAAACCGCTTAAATATGCTGCTGGCACTCCTTGAGAAAAAGCTGGATTTGCCGCTTGGAACTTATGATATTTTCGTAAATGTGGTAGGAGGAATAAAAATAACCGAAACAAGCGCAGATTTGGCTATAATTGCAGCAATATTAAGCTCATTCAGGGAGCGTGAATTAAACAGCAAAACGCTATTTATCGGCGAAGTGAGCTTAACAGGCGAAATAAGGGATGTGCCAAGCCTTATTCAGCGCCTTAAAGAGGCGCACACCCAAGGCTTTTCAAAAGCTATAGTGCCAAGCAGACCGATAGAGAATACCGGTTTAAAATGTTTTGTGGCAAACAGTGTAGAAAAAATTATTGAGTGGATGTAATGGGAATAAAAGTCGGAACAGATATAATTTCTATAAAGAGAATTCAAAAATTGCTGGATAAATTCGGCAATAGGTTTTTAGAGAGATATTTAAGCAAAAATGAGCAGCTTTTAGTTAAAAAAACCGAAACAGCCGCAGGTTTCTGGGCGGCAAAAGAGGCAATTGCAAAAGCTCTAGGCTGCGGTATTGGCAAAGAGATTGGATTTTTAGATATAGAGATAAAAAAAGATGATAACAATGCGCCATATTTTAACTTAAAATCAAAAAAATTCAATATAATTGATTCCTCACTTTCCATATCGCACGACAGCGGTTTTGCAATCGCTGTAGCAGTAATAATTATATAAAGGTTGAATATGAAAAAAAGAGTAATTTTGATAATAGTTTCTATAACTTTTATGTTAAATGGATGTTTAATAGACAGAATAAAACAGAGACTGGCTTATAAACAGAGCATTCAAAAAAGAGCTGCTGAAAAAAAAGAAGTTCCTGCAAAAAAGACAAAAGTTGTTAAATACGAGCCTTCCAAGCCTACAGAGCCTATTTATAAAAATCCGGAAAAAATAGAGGTAACGCCTGCGGCTCAACCTGCAGCTAAACCTGCAGTTATACCTGCAAAAAAAAAGAAGCCAACTGTAAAAAAGACGAAAAAAAAGCACTACACAGTCCGTAAAAAAAAGCCGCGCACATTAAAACCAGAACCTTATAGCATAAGCAGCAACGAACAGGATCCGGAACTTTTGGGTCCGCAGACTACTTTAAAGTCAAACCCTTTAAGCCAAACAGATAAAAATTTAAAGAAAAAAGCAAATAAATAACTGTTTTTCAGATATGGTAAAATTATATATCTTTTAGAGAATAACCGGCATATTCAGTAGTGTAATCTTTAAACCCAAAATTTGCATTAGCCGATACACCATCTGCATTGGTCATTGGCAGCAATGGCACAGGAGTAAAGCCTCGACGCACTTTCCAAGTGCGCCTGCGTTTTCCTCCAGCACCCCTGCTACCAAGCACCAACACATCTGATGCACCTTCTAATGCAAAATTTGGGTTAAACCCAAAATTTCTGCACCAGTTTTTGGGTTAAAACACTCTATTGTCATCAAAGGCAAAAAGTGGCAAAAAAACTTTTTATAACAGCAACCGGAACCAATATCGGCAAAACTTATGCTGCCTGTAAAATTTTGGAGCATTTAGGAGAGCAAGGGATTAAAATAGGGGCGGTTAAGCCGGTAGAAACAGGGGTAGAAGATACTCCGCAAGATGCCGGTAAACTGCTTAAAACTTGTCAAAAATACAATCCTGATTTTAGCAACTTAACTCCAAAAGATATTACTGCATACAGTTTTAAACTTCCTGCAGCGCCTTTTAGTGCGGATACCCAAAATATTATAGAGATTTCAAAAATTACAGCTAAAATAGAAGAAATAGAAAATATATGCGATTTTTTAGTAGTAGAGGGAGCAGGGGGGCTTTATGTGCCGATAAAAAAAGATTATTTTATGATAGATTTAATCAGAGAGCTGAATTGTCAAACATTATTAATAACACCTTCATATTTAGGCTGCATTAATGAGACCCTG
>JALVXO010000153.1 GCA_027022775.1 Campylobacteraceae bacterium | reverse complement strand
CATCAAAAAAGAAGGGAATATGTTAAATAACGGTGTAATATTAGCTGGAGGGAAAAGCAGCAGAATGGGCGAAGACAAGGCGCTTTTGCCTTTTGGAAAATACAGCAGTTTAAGCAGGTATCAGTATGAAAAGATGAAAAATTTATTTAAAAATGTTTATATAAGCGCAAAAAATAATAAATTTGATTTTCCGGCAAAAATAATTTTGGATAAAAATGAGAACTTTTCGCCTCTTATTGCAATTAAATCGATTTTAGAAGAGTTAAAACAAGATTTTTTTTTAATATCGGTAGATATGCCTTTAGTGCCAAAAGATGATATAAAAAACTTAATAAAGCTCTACTGCAGCTCTAAAGAGTTTGAGATATACACAGTTAAAACATCAAAAGGATTGGAGCCTACTGCAGCAATTTATACACAGAAAGTTTTACCAATAATCAATAAAATGCTCTCAAACAATCAGCATAAACTCCAAAATCTTTTGAAAAATTCAAAAACTGCATATTTAAATACAAAAAATTCCGGGTTATATATTAATATAAACAATAAAATAGAGTATGAAAAAGCGCTAAAGTTTTATAAAAACCTCTAATTTATGTAAAAAAAGTGTAAAAACTTCACACCTTTAAATAAATATTTAAAAATGTGATATATTACAGGGCTTTTAGAAAAATAACTGCTAAAATTCAATCTCTTTTAAAGATTTAAAACCATTTTTTGGTATTAAAAAATTTCAATTAGAAATATTTTTTTGCCTTCAGTAAAAAATATGCAATAATATCTTATCATTTGGTTCATTTATTGGGACTAAATATAAATTATAATAGTAGTTTGCAAATATTAAAAGGATTAAAAATGGGAAAGAACAGAAAGCTTATACTGCTGCTTACTATAATAATAGCGTTAGCAGGATGTGATAGAAAAAGGGTTAAAATACATAAAAATCACACTTATAAACATAAGCATAATATAGAAAGAGCTTATCAGCCAAGATTTACAGAAGTAAAAGGGGCATATCCGATTGGAGGTTACAGAGATCAGTTTAGAAGCAGTTCCTATCAAGCTGGAAAAGGGCAGTCAGAAATTTTAAAACCTGCCCGCAGTATGGAAGAGTTAGATTTGCAAAGCAGAAGCGTAAAACCCACTTTGGTTTACTCTTATCCCCGCAGCGGATACTCTAGGGGAGTAAATTTTGTAAACACTTTGGCAATTAGAAATCAAATTTTGGAAAAAATAAATGCTATCAGGGCAAATGGTGCGAGCTGTTCAAGAGTCTCCGCACCGCCTGTTAAGTGGAATAATAAGCTTGAAGATGCTGCAAAAGCTCATGTTCAAGATATGGCACTGCACCACTTTTTGGGACACATGGGGTCTGGAACATCTACCGATTTGGCAAGAAAGTCTTTAGGTGTCGGAAGCAATTTTTATGAAAGGATTCTCTTTTTTGGATATCCGGTAAAACCCGGTGAATTAGCGGGTGAAATTATCACATACACAAAATACAGAATTGTAGGTTCTAAAAATTCACTTGCAAACTTTTCGCACGCTTTGGATAATTTTTTAAGAAGTCCAAGACACTGTGCACTGCTTATGAATCCAAGATTTAATGATGTTGGAGTTGCAGGGTACAGAGACAGTGATAAAATTTACTGGGATATTGAGTTTGGTGAATCTAAATACCATTAAACCGGTTTAAAACTGTACTAAGAAGCAAGTTTATAATTTTTCAAAAAAATGTGCCGGGTTAAAACCTAATCTTTATTAACACCCGGCAGCTGCTCTACATAAATTGATTGCGAAGGGAAGGCGAAAGCAGAGCCGTTTCTCTCTACAATTTCATTTATCTTATAATTTATATCCTCTTTAATTGCCAAATACTCTTTCCAAACCGATGTGTTTGAGTGGGTATATACAAAAATCTCTTTTGCGCTGTCTCCGAAACTATCAAAATATACAAGGTTCAAATCGTTCTGGTCAACCCCGCTGTGGGAATCTAGCATCTGTTTTATCTCTTTTGTAATTTTTTCAATCTGCTCATTTGTTGTATCGTAAGTCAAGCCGATTCTAAAGCTTATTCTGCGGCTGTTTCTGCGTGACATATTCTCTATTTTACTGTTTGCAATAATCTGGTTTGGTATAATTATTAAAGATTTGTCGAAAGTTCGCACCTTAGTTGTGCGCATCCCTATATCTTCTACAAATCCGTCAACCCCTTCAAGTTTAATCCAATCCCCTATCTGTATGCTTTTATCCATTAAAATGGCAATAGAGCCAAACAGGTTTGCAGCGGTATCTTTTGCCGCCAAAGCAAACGCCAAGCCTCCAAGCCCCAAAGAGGCTATAAGGGCAGTAACATTTATCCCCCAAAGGCTCAAAACCGAAGATATCCCAAGAATCCAGATTAAAATATTAATTATTTTTAAAAGAAACCTTGCTAGGCTGTCTGAAATTTCGGGTGAGAGTTTATAAGCGGCTTTATATACAATCGATTGCAAAGCATCAACCATTGCAAGCAAAATCCAAAAAAAGTTTACAATTACAAGTGAATCCAAAAAGAGATAAATATATCTGTTTTGTATATAAAGTATAGCTGCAAAAATAAACAGCCCCAATATTAAAAAACTGAATTCCAGCGGTTTATGCAGATTTTTAATTATTTTATCATCATATTTTGTTTTGCTTTTTTTTGCAATTTTAAGAAACAGTTTAATTAAAAAAGATACTACTAAAGGTCTTATAAACAAAATAATAATAAAAATAAAAACTGCCATCAAAAACTGCGCCCAAGAAATTCCCAAAAAAGAGTATCCTAAAAATGGAAATTTTTTATATAAAAGAATAAGCATATCATGAGCAAAACTGTCTAAGCTGTGGTCTATTGAAGATGCAATTTTTGCAGTAACTGTGGCATTGTTTTCGATAGTTTTTGGCAAAGTATACCCTTTTTTTTAAAAATTATATCCAATGCCGATTGAAATTATAGGATAAACTTTAAATTTTTCTATTTTTCTATTTAAATTTTTCTCTTCTATGTGTGACTCCTTTTCCATAATGGGACCAAGCGCCTCAAATCCTTTAAGCGGTTTTGCAGTAACTTTTGCTTTTGGCGTGCCGATATAAACAGCACCCAGATCCATTACAAAATGCCATTTGTCGTTTTTATCAACAGAACTAAATCCAATGCCAAAATATGGGTTTATTCTTCTTTTTAATTTTATATTTGCCACCGCTTTGCCTACCTGCATAGATGAGTAACTGTGGTTACCTACAACAATTTTGCCAGATTTTGGCTTATTGATAAATTTTAAATGGCTTTTTGAGTAATAAGCGCCCCAGCTGAACATAAAAGAGTTTTGCCACGGGTGGATATCAAAAATTAAGCCGGTACTGTTTAAAAGCCCCTGCATACGGTATCTTTTTTGCTCTATCGATAAGTGTCTGGTGTCTGAATAACCGTTAAAATTTAATCTTGTGCCGAAAGTTTTATTTGCATAATACGAGAGATCCAGTCCAAAACCCAATGTGCCGGCTTTATAACTTAAAGTGTAAAAAGAGTTATCTTTGCCTTTACTAGTTTTAGAAAAAAGTAAAAGCGCAGATAGCAAAAATAAAAAAAGATATCTCATATTAAAATACCGCCTTTTGCACAATTAGCATATTATACCATAAATAAAAGAGCAAAGATAAAAAAGTATAATAAAAGAAATCTCAATCCTCCGGATGGGGGACTATTACGTAAGATTTAGAGCCGTTGATTGCGTGGTAAACTGTTGTTTTGTAAAGTTTAGAGTAATATTTTATTAAAATTTTTTGCAGTGTCGGCTCTATAGAGGGTTTAAACCAGCCGTTATTGCTTATTAAAATTAGAAATTTCGGGTAATCCTGGTAAGTTTTCTGGTTTGTTCCCTCATAACAGATTGCCACTTTGTAATGTTTCCCAAGCGCATCTATATATGTAAAGTTTTTATCTGCGCCGTAATCTACTGAACCGTCGAAGAAAATTTTGTTTACAATTTTACCCATCCATTTTGGAAGAGGATTTGCTTCGCCAAACGGGACTAAAACAACTTTGTTTGCAATACTCCAATTTCCATCTTTAATAATGTAAGCAGAATTTTTATAATTTCCCTGCGAAATAAAATATAAAGAACCCACAATAATTGTAATTTTTTTAGAACGCTGCATAAACTGTTCAAGTGTCGGTGTAGCAAGGTTTAAAAAATAGGGCAGAATGGATTCTGGGAAAATTATCATCTCTTTACCATCATTTATCGCCCTGTCCACCCTCTCTAGCACCATTTTTGTATATTTTTCCTGGTTTTTTGGCTGCCACTTCTCCAGTACGCTTATATTGGTATTTACAAGCGCAATATCGCGCAAAGATTTAGCGCTTAACTCTTTTGGGTTTTTTAAATCCAGAGCCAGCAGCGCTATTAAGAGCAGATACCACTTTTTAAAACTTAAAAAGCTTGCTAACGCAATTAAAACAGCCCCAAACTGCCACGCTTTCAAGCCAAAAGCGCTATCTGTAAAAATAAGCGGGATTTTAAGCCAGTCGAAACTAAAAATTGTTAAAAAGCTCAATGCAAAAAGAGCAGATGCCCTAAAAAAATAGATAGTCTGCCAGCTGTCAAAGACCCCGTAAATATCTTCCAGTTTCTGGGCAAGATAAGAAGCGGCAAACCCTGCAAAAAGAAAAACCGCCCCGTAAATTAAACCGATTATTAAAATAACCAGCGGCGCTAAATATACCATTTTATAGTAATAAAAACTGATTGCCAACCAGTAGAGCCACAAAACTCCCAAAAAGAAACCGCTAAAAAACCAGACCGGTGTTTTTGCCCGAAGCAGCATAAAAAGCCCCAAAAGCGCCAAAACAGAGTTAGCAGCAATTAAATAGTAGCCGTTTAAGAGTTTAAAATGCTCAATATATATAAAAGCTGACATTAATATCGCTATAACCAAGCCTTCTATTATATGGTTGGTGGTAAAATATTTTTTAATTTTCATCAAAAGGACCTTTTATGCAAAACGGAATTATGCAGTTAATACCATTTATTGCACTTATCGCAATATTTTACTTCCTTTTAATCAGACCGCAGCAGAAAGCTCAAAAAGAGCATAAACAGATGCTGGAATCTCTGAAAAAAGGCGACAAAATTGTGACAAACGGCGGATTGATAGCCGAAGTTGTCAAACCTGAAGAAGATTTTATCAAAATTAAGATAAATGATACAACAGTAGTTAAAATAGATAAAAATTATGTAGCCAGAAAGTTGGATTAAAAAATGGGTAAATTAAATTACAGAGTTGTTATTTTTATTTTGGCATTCGCATTTGGGGTGATTTTTTCAATTCCAAGCCTGATTCAGAGCGACAGCGGCAAAAAAATTACGCTAGGGCTTGATCTGCAGGGCGGTTTGCACATGCTTCTTGGGATAAAAACCGAAGAGGCGCTGAAATCTTACACAAAATCTTTGGTTTCTACTGCGCAATTTACGCTTGATAAAAAAGATATTGTTATAGATGATGTTAAAATGGATAAAACGCAAGCCTCTTTTACAATTGTAGATGAAGATGAGGTGCAAAATGCCGTTAATGCACTAAAAGATATTATAAAAGATGCAGATGTAAGCGCAAACGGCAATACTGTTACAATTAAACTGCCTCCAAAAGAGATAGAGAAAGTCACAAAAAAGGCAATAAGTCAGGCGGTAGAGACAATCAGAAACAGGCTTAACCAGTTTGGTCTTGCAGAGCCGCTTGTTGCAAAGCAGGGCAAAGATAAAATTTTGGTAGAGGTGCCTGGCATTAAAAGCAAAGAGCAAGAGGAGAGAATTAAAAAACTTATCGGCAAAACCGCGCACCTGCTTTTAATGGCAGTAGATGAAGACAGGGCAAGCAGGGTTAACACAATGACCCCGCTGGAGGCTAAAAAGTATGGCGATATTATCTTAAGCGATGTTAAAAACCCGAAACAGAAATATCTGTTAAAAGCTGTTCCGGTGCTGGATGGCTCTATGCTTACAGATGCAAAAGCGGTTTATGATAAAAACGGACGCCCTATGATTACTTTTGTTTTAAATGGAGAAGGGGCTAAAATTTTTGCCAAATTTACCGAAAAAGCTGCCCCTACAAGGGCGCGCCTCGCGATTGTTTTAGACAATAAAGTTTACTCTGCGCCCCATATCAATGAGCGTATCGGCGGCGGACGCGGGCAGATTACCGGAAGCTTTACAATCAATGAAGCAAACGATATCGCAATTGCATTGCGTTCAGGCGCGCTTCTTGCACCGGTTTATGTTATGAGCGAGCGCAGCATAGGCCCAAGCCTTGGTAAAGACAGCATTATTGCAAGTTCAATCGCGCTTGTTAGCGGTTTTATCCTTGTTGTTCTATTTATGGTTTTCTATTACGGAATTGCGGGGCTTATTGCAGATGTGGCGCTTATTGCAAACCTCTTTTTAATTATTGCTATTATGGCGCTTTTTGGAGCAACGCTTACGCTTCCTGGTATGGCAGGTATTGTTTTGACTGTCGGTATGGCGGTTGATGCCAATGTTATTATAAACGAGCGTATCCGTGAACTTTTAAAAGAGGGCAAAAGCGTAGCAAAAGCCATTGAAGATGGTTACTCAAACGCATTTACCGCTATTTGGGATGCCAATGTAACAACGCTTATTGCATCGGTTCTGCTGTTCTTTTACGGAACCGGTCCGATTAAAGGGTTTGCAGTGACTATGACTATCGGTATTTTGGCATCTATGCTGACAGCAATTTTAGGAACGCATGGAATTTACGAAATGATGCTGCCTAAAATCAAAAAAGATAAGCTAAACCTCTGGTTTGGCATTAAAGGGGCGTAAAATGGAATTTTTTAGATACAGCAAACCTATTGCCTTAATGGCAAAATCCAAACTTTTTGGGCTTATTTCGCTTATTTTGGTATTAAGCTCATGGGGGATAATTTTTACAAAAGGGTTCAATTACGGCATCGATTTTGCAGGCGGAACCTTGATTCAGATAAAATATGAGAGCAAAGCCCCGCTTAAAAAAATTAGGGCTGAACTTTCAAAAACCAAAAAGTATAAAGATGCCTCTGTAACAAATTTCGGAAGCGAGCAAGAAATTGTAATAAGAACTCAAACATCTTCGAAAAGCGTAGATAAAGATGTCGGCAAAGAGGTTGCGCAAATTTTAAAAGATACAGGCAAATTTGAAGTGCGCCGTGTCGATATGGTGGGTCCTAAAATCGGCGATGAGCTGCGCGAAAAAGGGTTAAAAGCAACAATTTTTGCAATTTTGGGTATTTTAATTTATGTATCTGTGCGGTTTGAGTGGCGCTTTGCACTCGCTTCTGTTTTGGCTTTGGTGCACGATGTCTCTATAGCTCTTGGGGCTATTTCGCTTTTGGGCATTCCGTTTAACCTTGATATTTTGGCAGCGATTTTAACAATTCTTGGTTACTCTCTTAACGATACCATTATTGTTTTTGACAGAATCAGAGAGGGGATTCAAAAGAGCAAAAAAGTTTTAGCGCTGGATAAAATTATTGATGAATCTGTTACTAGAACAATGTCTAGAACAACCCTTACTTCTTTGACAACATTCTTTGTTGTATTTGTGCTCTATCTGTTTGGGGGCGAAATATTAAAAGGTTTCAGCTTTACCCTTTTGGTGGGAGTGGTTGTCGGAACATACTCATCAATCTTTATCGCATCGCCTCTGCTTATGTGGTCGGGCTTTAGTGTAAAAGCTTACAAAGACAAACTTGCAGAAAAGAAAAGAATCCAGCTTGAAAAAGAGAAGTTAAGAAGCCAGTTTGAGCAGGGTGTAGTTTAATTTTCAAGGGGTTGGAAGTGCTTAAAAAAATTATTGCTACCGGCCTGCTGCTGGCATTTAGCGCGCAAGCCCAAATGCCGCAGGCAATTGCCGATATGATTTACAAAGAGAAAATTCCAAGCCAGAAACTTGGGATTTTAATTATCAATAAAACCACCGGAGAGACTGTAGCGTCTTTAAACGCCCAAAAGCCGATGGTTCCGGCATCTGTAGAAAAAATCGCAACAGCTTACGCCGCCCTTTTGGAGTTTGGGGCAGACTTTAAGTGGCCGACACAAATTTACTACACAGGCGGGGTAAGAAAAGGTGTTCTAAATGGAGATTTGATTATAAAAGCTTACGGCGATCCGACATTAAATGTTGATGATGTAAAAGGTTTTGCAAGAAAAATACGAAGTTACGGAATAAGAAAAATCACCGGCAATCTGATAATAGATAGGAGCTTTTTCCAAAACAGCCCGCGGATAAGTTCGGGATTTGATAAAAATTATGTAAGCGGGTACAATGCAATGCCTGATGCTTTGATGTATAATGACCATTTAAGCACTATTAAAATTATCCCGACCCCCAGGGGAATCAGGGCAGAGCGGTTATACGGCGACAGGGGTTTTAGGCTCGAAAACCACATAAGAGCAGTAAGCGGGGCATGCCGGGGCAAAAATGCCTGGCCATCAATTAATTTTATTAAACAAAACGGCAGTGTTGCAGTCAATCTTGGAGGAACTCTCTCTATAAAATGCCGTCCGATTACAATAAGCAAAGTTCTATCACGCCCATATATAAGTTTTTACTACTCTCTTAAATACTATTTAAAACAGTCCGGGGTTGATTTTAACGGCAATTTGGTATTAAAGCCTACTCCAAATACGGCAAAACTGCTCTTTACCCACTACTCCAAGCCGCTGCTTCAAATAGTTGCCAAAACTTTAAAAAAGAGCAACAATCTTTATGCGCGCCATATTTTCCTGATTTTGGGGGCTAAACGGTTTGGATATCCTGCAACTTTGGAAAAATCCCAAAGGGCAATACATCAAATATTGGGAAGCCGCGGGCTTATTGACAGCGATGACAAAATAGTAAACGGCTGCGGATTAACGAGGGAATCTCGTTTAAAACCTATAAGCGCAGCCAGAATTTTGGATGACGCTTACAGAACTTTTGGAAACAGATGGCTAAACGCCCTCTCTATTGCCGGAGTTGATGGAACAATTAACAAGCGTTTTAAATACACAATTGTAAAAAACCGCGCTTTTATGAAAACCGGAACACTTAAGCGGGCAAAAAATATAGCCGGTTTTGTGCGTTCAATCAGCGGCAATTTATACAATACCGTTATTTTCTATAACGGTCCTAGCATCTGGCGGGGGCGCGAACTGCAAAATAAAATAATAACCTGGCTGGTAAAGCAGTAAGGGGGGGGTAGGGTTGAGGATTTAGGTTTGAGGACCTCGTTATTCCCGCGAAAGCGGGAATCCAGGGGGTCTTTTAGAGAAGAGAGATTAGTGATTAGAGATTAGAGAAATATTTTTCCGTAATCTGTAATCCGTATTCCGTAATCCGAACGTAGGTCGGGGTGTCCCCACCCCGACATTTTAGTGTTGTGTTGCCTGGAAGATGGGATGCAACACATATCGGTTGCTAAAATCGTGGATTCCTGGTCAAGCCAGGAATGACGGAATCCTCAATCCTCATCGCTCAAACCTCAAGCCTGATTTTCCGTCATTCCCGCGAAAGCGAGTTTATTAGAGATTAGAGAAAGAAGCGTTTCATAAGTGTCAATTTAAAGCCATAAAAAGGAGAAATTTTGGAATTTAAAAAGTATCCGTTCGAGAGACTCAATGAACTTTTA
>JALVXO010000152.1 GCA_027022775.1 Campylobacteraceae bacterium | reverse complement strand
AATTAAATATTAAAATATACAAATCGTAACAGAAAATATGACAATTTGACAACTTTTTTATTAATATTAAGAAATAGTAAGAAAAATTTAAGTTTTAATAAAGACTTTACTAATATAATTAACAGTGTAAAACTTGTTGTTTTATTAACGAAACAAGGAAAATGTTATGGTAAAAGTCGAATTTTTAGGTCCTATAGCAAAAGAGCCTATAGAGCTGGATATTAGCTCTTTAAAAGAGCTTGCAGAGTTTATGCAAAAAGATAAAGATTTAAAAGAGTGGGCTGAAAATTCGGCTGTAGCTGTCAATGATACAATTGTAAGCGACATTGAGTATAAATTAAAAAATGGCGACAGAGTCTCTATCTTGCCGCCGGTTTGCGGAGGTTAAGATGGAGCTTTACAGCGGGCCGTTAAATGTCGATGAGATTGTAAGCAGATGGCACAAAGAGGCGGCGGCGCAAAATTGCGGCGCTTTTATTACATTTGTCGGAATTATCCGCAAAGAGAATAAAATAGAGGCGTTAAGCTTTGATATTTACGAGCCGATTCTTAAAAAGTGGTTTGAGAATTGGCAGCAAAAAGCCAAAGCAAAAGGGGCAACTGTAAAGATGGCACACGCTGTTGGGGATGTTCCTATAGGCAAAAGCTCTTACATCTCTGCGGTAATTTCGCCAAAAAGAAGGGTTGCACTTGAATTGATCGATGAGTTTGTCGAAGATTTCAAAGCAAACGCCCCTATTTGGAAGTATGATGTTATCGAAGGAAAAAGGGTTTATGCAAAAGAGAGAAGCACTCCAATGAATGGGGCCGGAATTTTGAGCAGGAGCGGGCAATGATTAGTTTTGAAGAATCTATGCAAAAGCTTCATGCTATAGAGATAGAGCCAAAAAGCGTAACTAAATTGCCGCTTTCTGAAGCTCTGGGCTCCATTTTGGCAGAAGATATAGTTGCTAGTTACAATTCGCCCGAACTGCCTACATCGGGAATGGACGGATACGCCATAAGATATGAAGATTTGGCTCTTGGCAGGCTTAAAATTCAGGCGGTCAATCCCGCAGGCGCTGATAAAATAGAAGCCCTAAACCCAAAAGAGGCTATTAAAACCTTTACCGGCTCTATAATGCCGCAAGGGAGCGACACTCTAATTCCAATAGAGAATGTTGAAGCAAAAGACGGGTATATTATTATAAAAGAGCCGGTGCCAAAAGGTTTTAGCGTACGCGAAGTCGGCGAAAACTTTAAAAAGGGCGAAATTTTAATAGAGAAAGGGACAAAGATAGATTTTGCCCAAATTGCGGTTTTGGCTTCGCTAAATTATGTTTATGTTAAAGTTTATCAAAAGCCTGCGGTTGCAGTTATCGCAACAGGAAGCGAGCTTTTGGAACTTGGGCAAAAACAGGAGAGGACAAGCCAGATTAGAAGCTCAAACAATTATACGATTGAGGCGATTGCCAGAAAACACGGGGCAGTTGTAAATAATTTGGGCTGTATCGGCGATGATGTAGAGAATATCAAGAGAGTGTTTAAAAATGCGCTTAAAGGTGCAGATATTGTTGTAAGCACCGGCGGAGTGAGCGTTGGCGATTTTGACTTTGTAAAAGATGTGGTGCGCGAAGAGCTTGGCGCAGATGTTGTTTTTAAAGGTGTGGTTATTAAGCCGGGGCAGCATATTATGGTTGCAAAAGCGGGCAATAAAGTCATTTTGGCGCTTCCTGGCTTTGCTTACTCTTCGACTGTGACGGCTCTGCTTTATATGGTGCCAATAATTTATAAATATGCAGGAGTAGAGTATAAGCCTGCAATTTTAAAGGCAAAACTTTTGAGCAATTTCAAAAAGAAGAGTAAAAAGAGAGAATTTACCGCATGCAACCTCTCAATTTTAGACGGTGAGCTGTGTGTGGATTTCGAAGGCAAAAAAGATGGGACAAGCGCAATTATGACCAATATGCTGGGCAGCACTGCGTTAGCGGTTACATCTCCGCAAGATGGGGATAAGGCGGCTGGAGAGTATATAGATGTTTTTGTTTACAATTTAAATTTTAAAACGGAGGGAAGGGTATGAACACATTTAACGAAATCATCGAAAAGGTAAAAGATATCATCTCTAACGAGAGCAAAACAGGCAAAGTGTTCGATAAAGATGTGGCTGCAGAGCTGGGTATTTCGCAGGCAACATTTGCAACAATGAAAAAAAGAGGCGCAATTCCTTATAAAG
>JALVXO010000151.1 GCA_027022775.1 Campylobacteraceae bacterium | reverse complement strand
ATAGAAGAGAACAATTTTATTGAAATTAAAGAGTTGGCAAAAAGCCTTGGTCTGGATAAAAATGAACGGAAAAAATTTAAAAAAGCTGCTGTAGCAATGCAAAAAAACGGAGATTTTAGATTTGTAACTATTGAAGGGGAGGTTTACGCATTAAAAGATGCAAACTACAGCGATTTTATAGAAGCGATAAACAGTTTAAAATAGAGCTGTTTTCGCAAACCTCCACTCTTTTCTTAATACCGCTTTTATTAAATTTTGTGTAAGATACGCCTTCTTAAACTTTTTAGATATAATTAAAGAAAAAATTTAAGGATGATTTATGAGTTACATACCGTATGTTATTGAACAGACAGGACGCGGAGAGAGAAGTTACGATATCTATTCACGCCTTTTAAAAGACAGAATTGTTATGTTAAGCGGGGAGATAAATGATGCGGTGGCATCATCAATTGTTGCGCAGCTTCTGTTTTTAGAGGCGCAAGACCCGGACAAAGATATCTATTTTTACATAAACTCTCCAGGCGGGGTAATTACCAGCGGATTTAGCATTTATGACACAATGAATTATATTAAGCCCGATATCAATACAATTTGCATTGGCCAGGCGGCTTCTATGGGGGCATTTCTTTTAAGCAGCGGCACAAAGGGCAAAAGGTTTGCCCTGCCAAACTCCAGAATTATGATTCATCAGCCTCTAGGCGGCGCACAGGGGCAAGCGACAGATATTGCAATCCAGGCAGAAGAGATTTTAAGAATGAAAAAGCAGTTAAATAAAATAATGGCGAAAAACTGCGGCAAAACCGAAAAGCAGATAGAAAAAGACACCGAGCGCGACAACTTTATGAGCGCCGAAGAAGCGGTTAAATACGGGCTTATTGACGAGGTTATTCAAAAGAGCAAGTAATGGTTAGAGATATTGTTATTTATCCAGACAAACGGCTTAAACAAAAATCGCAAGAGGTAACAGAGTTTAATGAAGAGCTCCACCGCCTTTTAGATGATATGTATGAAACAATGGTTGCAAAAAACGGCGTAGGGCTTGCGGCAATTCAGATAGCCGTTCCAAAAAGGGTTTTAATTATAAATGTTCCTATAGAAGAGCAAGACGGCGCACAGCCAAAAGAGAACACTTTAGAGATAATAAACCCCCAGTTTTTGGAGATGAGCGGCAAAACAAAATACCAAGAGGGGTGTCTCTCTGTGCCGGGATATTATGAAGATGTAGAACGGTATAAATATGTAAAACTAAAATACCAAGACAGACACGGAAAAGAGCACATTTTAGAAGATGACGACTTTTTGGCAATAGCCCTGCAGCACGAATATGACCATTTAGAGGGAAAGCTTTTTATTGAAAAACTCTCCATAATAAAACGCAAAAAGTTTGAAAAAGAGTGGAAGAAAAAGGGGCCAAAAAGTAAAAAATAACTATTTTTTAGCATTTTAATTACATTTTCTGGTATAATTTTATTATTGAGCATCTCAAATTATAAAAGGTATCTTAAAATGTATTTAGACTTTAGAGACCCTAGAAAAGTTGATGTAACTGCTGAAAGCAGCTCAAGGGTAAACAGGGTTAAAAGAAGCCCAAGAATTGTCAGCGGCAAAATGAGAGACAAATTCAAAAAAAAAGAGACAATATTAGACCAAATTCATAAAGTCGTTCAAAAAAACAGAGAGGAAAAACAAGAGAGTAAAATAGAGTTTGATGATGACAAACCGATTATTGATGAACCTTTAACTGAAGATTTATCCCACACTCCGCCGCCTGTAAAAAAGAGCGGAAATGAAAACGGCGGCTTTCATTTTCAAAGTTTCCAATTCAGGGGTGATGCAAAAGAGTTTTTTAAAATCTGGATTGTAAATGTAGCGCTTACAATTTTAACACTGGGTATATATTCAGCATGGGCGAAGGTTAGAACAAACCGCTACATTTACGGCAACACATATTTAAACAATTCAAACTTTGAGTATAATGCAGACCCTAAAAGAATTTTGCTTGGAAGATTAATAATTGCCGCTTTTTATTTAACTTATGTTATTTTTGGGAACTATTTAAATATTAAAATAGTTGCAGGAATTATATCTTTGGCTTTTATTCTGCTTTTCCCGTGGCTTATGCGCCAGGCGATAAGTTTTAAGTTAAGAAACACAACCTATCGGAACATACCGTTTAAATTCCATGGGAAAGTGCGAAGTTTTTACGGTTTGGGGCTGATA
>JALVXO010000150.1 GCA_027022775.1 Campylobacteraceae bacterium | reverse complement strand
AATTATCCATTATCAATTATCCATTATTCTAACCCCTCAATCCTCAATCCTTCAATCCAAACTCTCATCCTTTTTTATGCTCTATTAAATTACCCTTGTTGTATGAGAGTATTTTTGTTATCTCTTTTTTGACAGCCGGGTCGCTTTTGTCGCTGCTTATTATATCGAGCATTTTGCTTATGTTTTGGTGTTTCATTTCTGTCTCTTTAATATGGGCTTGGAATTTCAGCTCTTGCTCTTTTAAATGCGCTTCGTGTCTCTGTTTGGCTAAATGTTTTAAATATGCTATTATCAGCCACAAAAATGCGATAAAAAGAACGATTACCGCCACTGTTTTATAAAGCCCAACCTCTTTCTCTTTTATCGCAACCGCCTCTTGGCTTTGCATCTTTGCAACCTCTAGCGTTCTGTTTGCCTCTACCTCTTTCTGTTTAAGTTTAAGCTGTTCAAGCTCTTTTGCCTTTTTTGCCTCTATCTCTTTTAATTTCTCCTCTTTTTGTGCAGCGATTTTGGCAAGTTTTTCATCATGCTCAATTTTCATTTTTGCCATCTGCATTTTTGAACTGTTTTTCATATTTAAAATGCGCTCTTGCTGGCTAATTTGCTGCTTTTGGCTGCTTTTTTGCTCTGCTGCATGGTAAACAGGGCTGTTTTGGTTTATCCTTCTTGTCTCTTCGAGTGTCTCTTTTGGGCTTTTGCAAGATGTAAAAATTAAAACTGCCGATATCAAAAACAGTGCTCTTTTCATAATTTATCCTATATTTTTATTTTAGTGCAAATTATACAATAAAACATAACTTTTTTTTGCTATAATCACCTTTAAATCTACAAATTTGGAGCAGTTTTATGAAAATAAGCGGAGCACAGATGGTTTGCGAAGCCATTAACGCTGAGGGTGTTAAGTATGTTTTTGGCTATCCCGGCGGTGCGATAATGAATGTTTATGATGAAATATACAAGCAAAACGGGTTTAAACACATATTAACCCGCCACGAACAGGCAGCCGTTCATGCAGCGGATGCTTACGCCCGTGTAAGCGGAGAGGTTGGCGTTGCAATGGTTACAAGCGGGCCGGGCTTTACAAATGCGGTTACAGGCCTTGCTACAGCTTATGCAGACTCTTCGCCTGTGGTTGTTATAAGCGGTCAGGTGCCTGTAAGCCTGATTGGAACAGACGGTTTTCAAGAGGTTGATGCTGTGGGAATTAGCCGCTCGTGCACAAAGCACAATTACCTGGTTAAAGATATAAAAGATTTGCCGCGTATTTTAAAAGAGGCGTTTTACATTGCAAGAAGCGGCCGCCCGGGACCTGTGCTTGTGGATATTCCAAAAGATATTACAAGTGAAATTGCAGAATTTAACTATCCGCAAAGTGTGGATATACCGACTTACAAACCAAATTACAAAGGGAACAACCGCCAGATAAAAAAAGCGATAGAGGCGATTTTAGAGGCTAAAAAACCTCTGCTTTATATCGGCGGCGGGGCGGTTTTGAGCAATGCAAGCGAAACTGTCCGCGAATTTGCCAAAATTACAGGAATTCCTGCGGTAGAGACTCTAATGGCTCGCGGTGTTATGGGGGATGGCAACGAACTGCTAATAGGAATGCCTGGAATGCATGGAAGTTATGCATCCAATATGGCAATGAGCGAAAGCGACTTGATTATCGCCCTTGGTGCCAGATTTGATGACAGGGTTACAGGAAAACTTAGCGAATTTGCAAAATATGCCGATATTATCCATATAGATATCGACCCGGCAAATATAGGCAAAATTGTAGATGTGGATTACCCGATAGTGGGCGATGTTAAAACTGTTTTAACTGCTATGCTGGAGAGAATTAAAGAGGTTATAAAACCGCAAAGATACCAGGTTTGGCGCGACCTGTTAAAGAGATATGATGAAATTCACCCTTTAACTTTTGAAGACAGTAATGAAGTTATTAAGCCTCAATGGGTAATTAAGCGGCTTGGCGAACTGGTAGGCGAAAATGCTACCGTTACTTCAGATGTTGGCCAGCACCAGATGTGGGCGGCGCAATTCTTCCCGTTTTCGCGCCCGCGCCAGTGGGTCAATTCTGGCGGCCTTGGAACAATGGGCTTTGGCTTGCCGGCAGCCCTTGGGGCAAAAATGGCAAACCCTGAAAAAACGGTTATAAATGTTACGGGAGACGGCTCGATTTTAATGAATATTCAAGAGCTTGTAACCGCTGCAGAAAATGGCATGGCGGTAATTAATGTTATGCTAAA
>JALVXO010000149.1 GCA_027022775.1 Campylobacteraceae bacterium | reverse complement strand
AGCCCTTTATACTCAATAGCGTTTTGAAAAGCAAAAACAAAAAAAACAGTATTTTTTGACAAGTTATTTGTAAAGCTGCTTTTTGCATACTCATACGGGGTGAAATTTCTGTTTGGTATTAACTGCTCTACGCCGTTGTGCCATTTATACATTTTTAACAACCCCTCTGGCAGAGCACAGCTTTGATTTATATCAAACGGCCCTTCATAAGGGGCGCCAATAACCCTTTTTATTTTTGATTTTTTTAAATAAGCATCGATTTGAGCCATCGGTTCTTTAAGCGAAAATATAGTTTTTTTGTAACTGCCTGTAATTCCTGAAAAAGATGCTACTTTAAAGTTAAACTCTTTTAACTCTTTTTTAGGATTTGCAATTTTAATTCTATTTTTTGTGCTTTCTAATTTATCTATAATAATATATCCCCCAAAAATGGAGAAAGCTGTAAAAATATAAATTAAGCTTAAATAAAAAACAGGTTTAATGCCGTAACGGTTTAGGTTTAACAGTTTGCATATTTTGTTTGTTTTTTTAAACAGTTTAAAGCTTGGAATAAATTTAAAGCTGCCGTTAATATATTTTGCATACCCGTTTTTTACTAAGTTTTCTATATAGTCGCGCTCTTTATTAATTTCGCTGGCAATAAACTCCTGCGGAGACATTCTTTTTTTATAAATACGCTCTTTAGGGATTTGCCTGTCTTTTAAGTGTGCATTGTAAAGCTCTCTAATAGAGAGGTTTTTATGGATAAAAAGGTGCATGTTATTGGGTTTAGAGTTTAATATAAAACTTTCCTTGTTGGTGCTTAAACAGACATTTCCACTCTCGTAAGCGGTTTCAAAACAGTAGTTAAAGGTGTAATTTTTTCCGCTGGCAGGTATTGCCTCTATATAGGCGTGAATACCGTCTATTAACTGGTAGTAATAAAATTTGTAATACGGTTTTTTACGGTTTTTTAAATCGCTTTTAAATTCTACTATAATTCGCCTGGTAAAGCGCAGCTTGTAGAGCTTTTTCTCAAATCTTGCAAGCTGTACAAGCAGCTTTTGCTCTAGCTGTACCGGTTTTTTCTCTTTAGAGTCGTAAGTGCTGAATTTAATATTTGTTAAATTAAAAAACCTTAACAGCCTTTTTGAGCTGATAAAAAGCAAAAAAACAGTTATAAGGGATATTACAGTGAATATATATACCATGCTTATAAATGCTCTTTTTAATTTATTTTACACAACATTTACATAAAAGCAGGTTAATTATAGAAAAAATAGATAGATTATATGCATTATCTGGGATAATTGATATTCAACCCATTTTACGATATACTAACAGAAAAGATTTAAAGGTTGCAAAATGGGCGCTTCGAAAGAGATTTACGAAAAAGCTGGGCTTTTTTATTTAGGAAAGGATGTTGATAAAAACAGTTTTGAGCCGACAGATGTTTTAACGCTTCTTAAAAATAAAAACTTTACAACCCATGCTGCGATTATCGGGATGACAGGCAGCGGGAAAACCGGGCTTGGGATTGATATTCTTGAAGAGGCTGCAATTGACAATATCCCCTCAATCGTAATAGACCCAAAAGGGGATATGGGCAATATGCTTTTAACCGACCCTTCGTTTGACCCTAAAAATTTTGAGCCGTGGGTAGCAGATGATGCCAAAGCAAAGGGTGAAGACCCTTATGAATATGCCAAAAAAATCGCCTCTATGTGGAAAGAGGGAATAGAGAGCTGGGGGCAGGACAGTTCGCGCGTAGAGCGCTTTGCAAAAGTAGAAAAAACCATTTATACCCCAGGTTCAACTGCCGGAGTTGGGATTAACATCTTAAGCTCTCTGGAGAAACCGGGCAGCGAAATTATGGAAGATACCGATAATTTCAGCGCATATCTTACAAGCACTGTAAGTTCGCTGCTGGCACTTATTGGGATAGAGGCTAACCCTGTTGAGAGCAAAGAGTTTATTCTTTTGTCGCAAATAATTGCTAAAGCGTGGCAAAATGACCGTTCTTTGGGGCTGGATACGCTTGTTAGCTCTATTTTGCAGCCAAGCTTTAAAAAAGTCGGCGTGCTGCCGCTTGAGAGTTTTTACCCAAAAGATGAGCGCTTTAAACTGGCAAACAGATTCAATTCTGTAATTGCGTCGCCCTCTTTTATGGGGTGGCTAGAGGGCGAGAGCCTCGATATCCAAAAACTGCTTTACGGAGAGGGCGGAAGTGCGAAAGTTGCGATTTTTTCCATTTCCCACTTGAGCGAGCCGCAAAGAATGTTTTTTGTAACGCTTCTTTTAAATAAAATTGTGGCTTGGATGCGCCGCCAGAGCGGAAGCAGCCGTTTACGCGCGCTTTTGTATATGGATGAGATATACGGTTTCTTCCCGCCGGTTAAAAACCCGCCTTCTAAAGAGCCGATGATTACACTCTTAAAGCAGGCAAGAGCTTACGGGCTGGGGGTGGTTTTAAGCACCCAAAACCCGGTTGATTTGGATTACAAAGGGTTAAGCAATATAGGAACATGGTTTATAGGGCGGCTGCAAACCACCCAAGATATCGAAAGGGTAATTGACGGGCTCGGTGGCAAAATAGATTCCAGCTTTGAAAAAAGCGAAATTGCAAACCTGCTTGCCAATTTGAAAAAGCGCGTCTTTTTCTTAAAATCGGCACATCTGGATGATATCAGGCTGTTTGGAACAAGATGGGTCTTAAGTTATCTTAAAGGACCGCTTAAAAAAGATGAGATAAGCCTTCTTATGGCATCTAAAAAAGAGGGCACCCAGCCAGCCAAAGCGTTTGCCCAAAGCGCTCAAGAGTATGTAAACAGCGTAATTTTGCAAGGGGATGTAATACAGCGTTTCGAAGCCGATATAACCGGTAAAAAACAGTATATTCCAACAGTTGCCGCTGCGGTTGAGGTTGAGTATATCGATACAAAACGGCAGATAGACACAACTAAAGAGTTTAACATTTATATCGATTTAAACGAAGTAAACAGTTGCGATTGGGATGAAGCGCAACAGCTTGACGAACCTCTTGAAAGCTTCTCTGTAAAAGCGCCGCAAAATGCCAAGCTAAAGCCTCTGCCGCCGTTTATCAGTGAAGATAAAGATTTAAAAGAGTGCCAAAAAGAGCTTAAAAATTACATTTACTCCAGCCAGAAACTGGAACTTTACAGATGCAGACGCTTAAGGTTAGAATCTAAACCAGGCGAGAGTTATGACGATTTTGCCGTAAGGGTGCAAGATGCTTTAAAAGATAAATTTGATGAAGAGTTAGAGAAGTTAAAAGAGCGGTATGAATCTAAATTTGACAGGGTAGAGAGCCAGATAGAGCGCGCCCGGCTGCAGGTTGAAAAAGAGAAAGCTGACCAGACAAGCTCTTTAATTACAGCCGGAATGTCGATTTTAGGCGCGCTTTTTGGAAGAAAAAGCGTAAGCAAAATCGGCACGGCGGTTAGCAGAAGCAGCAGGGTGCTAAAAGAGAGAGGCGACATAAGCCGCGCCGAAGCAAAGCTGGAAGATTTGCAGGAGAAACTGCAAGAGCTTAAAGATGATTTAGAAGAGAAAATAGATGCACTCGAAGAGAAATACAGCCTGGATAATTACCCAATTGATACACTCTTTATAAAACCTAAAAAAAGCGCAATAGATATAAAAGAGATTGCAATTCTCTGGAGGGTGGATTATTAATCCCAAATTTTGTATTAAAAACCGCTTCTGCCTACATTTTACGCAGCCAAATCGCCTCTTTTTTGCTATTATTAAAATAGCAAGGAGGCTTTGGTGTCTAAAAAGAGTATTGATATTTCGGCATTTGGTTTGGCAAAGGGCAAAGAGTTAAAAGGGGATGATTTTTACTCTTTTAAGCAGTTAGAAGATATTGCGGTAGCGGTTGTCTGCGACGGGGTCGGGTCGGCAACAGGCGGTGCAAAAGCGGCTAAAAGAACGGCTGATTTTTTAATAAACTCCCTAAAAAACCGCCCTAAAGCGTGGGATATGCAAAAGGCTATTTTGCACTTTATTAAAAATATAAACCATATACTTTATATGGAATCTATGCAAGAGTATGGACGCCCCGAGCTTGTTACAACTTTGGCGCTGGCTGTTATAGAGGGCAGAAGGCTATATGGAGCGAATGTCGGAGACAGCAGAATTTACTTAAAGCGCGACGGCAAATTAACGCAGCTCTCAATAGACCACGCTATGGACGAAAAAGATATGGAGCATATCTTAACTGCAGCTATCGGGCTTGAAGAGAGCGTAAATCCTTACTATTTTGAAAACAATTTAAACAGCGGCGATAAAATACTGCTTTGCAGCGACGGGCTGTATAACGATTTAAGCGAAGAGGAGTTAAGAGACGGAATTGAAATAAACGCCTCTTTTTTGGTAAAAAAAGCGAGCAGAAAATTTAATGATAATTTGCCCGACGATACCAGCGCGATAGTAATTAAAGTTAAAGAGCTAGACCCAAGAAACGATTTTAAAAACAGAAATCTCTTAATCGCTCCCGTTTACAAAAAAGGGGACATTATAGACGGCTACACCCTCATAAAACCGCTTGCACAGCACAAAAGGGTATGGCTATGCTCTAAAAGAGGTTTAAGATATGTCATTAAATTCGCCCCCAAAGAGGCGATTGACGATGAGAAAATTTTAGACCTTTTTGTCAAAGAGGTTTGGAATGCAAAGCGGCTAAAAGCGGGTTTTTTTGTTAAAGCTGCCGTGCCAAACAATAGAACGCACCGATACTATATAATGCGTTATATCGACGGTATTGATTTAAAAAATAAAATAAAAAAGAAAAAATTAAGCATCGACAGCGCCATTGAACTTGCAAATTTTATGCTAAAAGCGGCAATTTTTTTAATACGCAAAGATTTGGTTCACGGCGATATTAAGCCCGAAAATATAATTGTTTATAACAAAAGAGCCAAAGAGCAGTTTAAATTTGTAGATTTTGGCTCAATTACCGAAGCTTACAGCGAAATAAGCCGGGCAGGAACACCAAGTTATCTGGCGCCCGAGCGCTTTAACGGCGCCCCTATTACCGAGCAGAGCGAAATTTTTGCAATAGGCGTAACACTTTACGAAGCACTAACAGGCAAACTGCCTTACGGCGAAATAGAACCGTTTCAAACCCCCAATTTCAAACCCCCTAAACCGCCAAGCTCCCTAAATCCAAATATTCCAAAATGGCTTGATATTGTAATTTTAAGAAGTATAGAAATCGATACCAAAAAAAGATACACCCATTTTTCCAATATGCTTTACGAGTTAAATAACCCCGATAAGGCAGAGCCTTACTATTTTGCCGGTGAAACTTTTATAAGCAAAAATCCTTTGAGTATCTGCAGGGCAGTTTTGATTATATCTTTGGTTTTAAATTTTATCTTAATTCTATTTATGTAAAAATTGAGTGCTCTAAAAACTGCTAATTTAATTTTGAGATAAAGCGCTTTTTTAGCCTGCGCTAATAACTAAAATTAAAAACAATAATGATAAAATGTTAAAAATAACCGATAATCGGTCTATCTTGTTAAAAATCACCAGGAATTTAAAGGAGAAAAAATGAAATTAATTAAATTTACAGCTGTTTTAGCGGTTTTTGTTCCGCTAATACTGTTTAGCGCAGAGAAGAGTTTAAAAAAAGATCCTGTTACAAACCTTATTATCGATAAAGGTTTAGAAGATGTAAAAGAGAACTGCACTGTATGCCATACAGGCAGATTTATAATATTAAACGGCGGAGATAAAAGATTTTGGGAATACAAAGTTTTAATGATGCAAAATGCCTACGGTTTATGGAAATTAAAACCGGAAGTTAAAAAGCGTATTGTAAACTATCTTGCAAAATACTACTCTTCAAGGCATAATATCTCTTTGGAAGATGACTAATATTTAACCGTGACAGTGTGCAAAAAGGTGCAAAATGGCAAAAGTTAGGTTTTGCAGAAAATTCAACAAAAGAGTTTTATATTGAACCCTCTGAAAAACCATTAATTTCACTCAAGTCAGATATAATTTTTCGCTTCGCGAACGCAAAAAAATTTTATTAAAAAGAGCTCCCTCTTGCGCCCCTTCGGGGTTAAGTGCTCTTTTTTAGCCTTCGGCTAACATAAAATTTTTTTGCTAAAATTATAAAGCTTTCGTTCAATTTATAGTTTTTCAGAGGGTTCTATTATTAATGCAAGTTACAGGTAATTTTTTTGCGGTATTAAAGCCTTGCCTCCAAGGTAATTTAGTGCAATAGAGAGCCTACTGCTCTCTTACAGCAACCCAGTTGCCTTCGCAGATGCCAAAAGTCCATGAGCCTTTGCCGCCGTTTGCTTCGAGTTTCCCGCCGGCTATTCCTGCATATTCGCCTTCTGAATTTATAAAATCTACAGCTATCTCTTGAGTTTCATTTTTATATCCGCCTCTTATTGTCAAGCCGACTCCGCTTTGTTCAAAAAGCGCTTGACCGGCAACCAATTCATCTTTAACCATTAAAATCCCTTCTGCATTTGTACAGCCGTAAGATTTAAACTCTTTAAACGGGACTAAATATAACTTATAAGATTTTAAATGTTTTTTTACGGTTACACTGTCGCAACCAGAAAAAGCCAATAAAGAAAATAAAACTATTGCTACTTTTCTCACACAATATCCTTTTTCTTGAATTATAACAAAAAAAGTTAAATTAAAACCATATTATGGATTAATAATAGCAATTTTTACTTTATTTTTATGCGCAGATTAAATAATTAACATACATATACCACAAAAAGATTTATATATTAAAAAACTGCAAGCAAAATAGAGATTCTGCTAAATATATGAATTTATTATTTAACTAAATTAATGTTTATCGCAGTAAAAAAAGATTTAGAAGCAATTTTAGGGCATAGCCCTAAAAGTTTTTAATAGTTAAACTCTTTCGATAATCGCCATCTCTGCAGCATCACCGCGGCGCTGTCTTGTTTTGATAATTCTTGTGTATCCGCCCGGTCTGTCTTTATACTCTGGAGCAATCTCTTCTACCAGTTTCTTTGTGCTCTCTTTGCACTGAAGCTGGGCAAATACAGCTCTGTGAGCATTAAAATCGCCTTTGGCAGCTTTTGTTATCAGTTTTTCATAATATTTTCTCAACTCTTTCGCTTTTGCAAGAGTTGTCTCAATTCTGCCCTCTTTTGTCAAGGCAATCGCTAAATTCTTAAGAAGCGCCGCTCTATGCTGCGACTTTCTGTTAAGTTTGCGATATCCATGTCTATGTCTCATGGTAATCCTTTACGCTTTTAATTGTTTGATTTTTTCGATTAAATCTGCTCTCAGTTTGCCATCTAGCTCAAAATCTTTGCCAAAACCGTGAGACTCAAGTACACCCATAATCTCATCTAGAGATTTTTTACCAAGGTTTTTAATAGATTTAATCTCATTTTCACTCATTAATACCAGTTCGCCAATAAACTTAATACCGGCTCTCTCTAAAGAGTTTGAGCTTCTTGCGCTAAATCCTAGCATATCTATAGGGATAAGAAGCTGCTTTAATGCACTCTCACTCTTGCCTTTTGTTTTGGTAGCTTCCAAATCGATATCGAACACCTGTCCAAATACCTGCATCTGCTTATTCATTGTCTCAAGCGCATTTCCAAACGCTTCACGAGGAGTTATTCTGCCGTCTGTCTCAATTTCAAAAACAATTTTTTCAAAATTTGGGCTGTCTTCTACCAAAACATTTTCAATTCTGTAATTTGCCTTTTTTACAGGCGAAAAGAAAGCATCTAAAGCTATAGCTTCGCTGTCAACGCTCTCTCTTATATTTTCACTTGGAATATAACCTATGCCTTTTGCAATTTCCAGTTTAAAGTTAAGCTCTGCATCTTCATTGAGTGTTGCAAGGACAATATTATCACCCTCAATCACTTCAATCTGATCATTTTCCAAATCGCTGGCTCTTACCTCTCTTGGGCCGCTGAAACTATACTCCACAACAGCGCGGTCAAGCTCTTCTTTGATTTTAAATTTTGTATTTTTCAAATTGATAATAAATACAGCGATATCCTCTTTCATACCGCGCACAGAGTCAAACTCATGTTTAACACCGTCGATTTTTAAAGAGATTGGCGCATACCCGATAGAGCTGCCTAAAAGAAGGCGTCTTAAAGGGTGCGCCATAGTAATGGCAAAGCCGGGCTCAAAAGGCCAGGCAGAAATCTCTACACTGTTTTTGCCAGTCTCTTTAATATCAACTTCGCCAGGAACAAATGGAGCAACTTTTATTTTATTCATCTGCCAGCCTTTGCTATTATTTAGAGTAAAGCTCAACGATAAAGCGCTCTTCTACCGGAATTTCAACCTCTTCTCTTTCTGGGATTCTAGTAAAGATGCCAAACAGCTTATCTTTATCTACATCTACCCACTCAACAATACCTGTCTGGTTTGTCAACTCAATTGATCTGGCAATTTGCGGGTTGTTTTTGCTTTTTTCTCTAATTTCAATTTTTTGCCCCGGTTTAACACGGTAAGACGGGATATCAACTCTTTTGCCGTCAACCAAAATGTGCCCGTGGTTTACAAGCTGTCTTGCAAAAGCTCTGGTTGTTGCAAAGCCCATTCTGTAAACAACATTGTCTAATCTCTGCTCAAGCAGCTGAATTAATACCTCCCCTGTATTGCCTTCTCTTCTTGCAGCTTCTCTAAATAGGTTTCTAAACTGCTTTTCGCTTACGCCATACATAAATTTAGCTTTCTGCTTTTCGCGAAGCTGCATGCCGTATTCGCTGATTTTTGCACGGCGCTGGCCATGTTGACCCGGCGGATAAGGGCGCTTTTCCAATGCGCTTTTTCCTGCTAATCTTCTTTCGCCTTTTAATCCTAAATCAACCCCAAGTCTTCTTTCTAATTTTTCTCTTGGACCTCTATATCTTGCCATTTAACTTACCTTTACTACAAATTTTATACACGACGCTTTTTAGGAGGACGGCATCCGTTGTGCGGAAGCGGGGTAATATCTTTAAAGAAAGTTACACGGATACCCTCTACAGCTCCGACACTCTTAATAGCAGTCTCTCTTCCTGAACCAGGACCTTGAACCTTAATGCCAACCTCTTTAATGCCATACTCTTTAGCTTTAGCCATAGCATCTTCTACTGCTTGCTGCGCAGCATAAGGAGTTGACTTTTTGCTGCCTTTAAATCCTAGGCTTCCTGCGCTGCTCCAAGCCAAAACATTGCCCATTTCGTCTGTGACTGTAACTACAGTGTTGTTAAATGTAGCAGCTATATAAACAACACCTTTTCCAACCTGTTTTTTAACTTTTCTTTTTGCCATTTGCCAATACTCCTAAATTATGCTGAACCAACAGTTTTGCGCTTACCTTTTCTTGTGCGCGCATTTGTTTTTGTTTTTTGTCCGCGAACAGGCAGGCCTTTTCTGTGGCGAAGGCCGCGATAGTTGCCCAAATCCATTAAAGTTTTGATATCCATCATAACTTTTTTGCGAAGGTCACCCTCAACAATGTAGTTATTTTGAATCTCTTTACGGATTGCTGCTGCTTCTGTCTCTGTAAGCTCATGCACTCTTTTGTCGTAACTGATGCCTGTAGCATCTAAAATTTTTCTAGAGCTTGTTAAACCTATTCCGTAAATATAGGTTAGAGCATACTCTAATCTTTTGTTTTTCGGTAAATCTACCCCTGCAATACGAGCCATGATTATCCTTGTCTCTGTTTATGTTTTGGATTTTTGCAAATCACTCTTACAATACCTTTGCGCTTGATTACTTTGCAATCATCGCACATCTTTTTAACCGATGGTCTAACCTTCATAAGGCGCTCCTAAAATTTTCTTTGCACCTAAATTTTGCGTGGACAGGCGAGTTTTTGGCAGCTGCCAAATAGCCTCTCCGGCTCTTATATAGACGGTGCGGACTATATAAAAGCCCTTCACGCAGACTCCTGCCTATACAGACAGGGGCGCTAATTATATAAAAGTTTTGCTTGGATAAGGCTTATTATGCAATTTTTTGCAATATTTTTTTGCAAGATGTTTAATTTTATTTAAAATTATGCTATATTTAAATTTTTAAAATAGCTAAAGGAGAAGGAGAATGTTACGATTTTTTGTATTTATTGCTTTTTTTACAATTTTAAATTTCGGAAATGAATTAAACAGTTCCACCTCACCGTACCTGCTCCAGCATGCAGACAATCCTGTAAACTGGCATGAGTGGAGCGGCAAAGCTTTTGAGAAAGCAAAAAAAGAGAATAAGCTTATTTTTGTCTCAATTGGATACAGCACCTGCCACTGGTGCCATGTAATGGAAAAAGAGAGCTTTTCTCAAAAAGATGTGGCTGATATTTTAAACCGGTATTATATAAGTATAAAAGTTGATAAAGAGAGATTAAAATATATAGACGACTATTTTCAGTTAAGATATTTAATTATGAATAACAGGCCGGGCGGCTGGCCTTTAAATGCAATTTTGCTGCCAAATAAAAAGGCTGTGTTTTTTGGCACCTATATGCCAAAAACCGATTTAATCGCCCTTCTAAACAAAGTTGCCAAGATGCCGCGCGAAAAACTTGAAAGCTTGGCTGAAGATATAGAAAAAGCGGTAAAAATATATAAAAAAGTTAAAAATAGAAACACTATTTTAGAAGACGGTTTATTGCAAAAAGCTTTAAAAGAGTTCAAAAGTTATTACGATTCAAATAACAGCGGCTTTGGCAAAGCTCCAAAATTTCCACAGCCAAACAGTATTGACGCTCTTTTAAATATCTATTTAATAAATGGCGACGACAGTGCTTTAAATATGGCATTAAGCACCCTGGATACAATGGCTCTTAGCGGTATATACGACCAGATAGACGGGGGCTTTTTCAGATACTGCATAGATGCCAGATGGCGCACTCCGCACTTTGAGAAAATGCTTTATGCAAATGCTGAATTGATATCGGTTTACGCAAAAGCTTACAAAATAACCAAAAAAGAGCTTTATGCAAAAGTTATAAAAGAGACAATTGCGCAAATAGATAAAAATCTTATTAAAAACGGGCTTTATTACAGCGCCATAAGCGCTGACAGCAAAAATTTCAATGGAAAAGAGGAGGAGGGGTTTTATTATATCTACAATTACAGTAAAGTTTTTGATTATTTAATTAAAAGAGGGGTCAGTAAAAAAAGGGCGCAAGAGGTGCTTGACTATTTTGGAATTGAAAAAGAGGGCAATTTTAAAAGCGGAGATTACAGTGTGCCTTATTTAAAAAGCATGGATAACCTTTATGAGAGAGAACGCACATTTTTAAAAGAGTACAGGACTAAAAAAGAGTTTCCATTTATAGATAAAAAAATTATAACTTCTTGGAATGCGCTTTATATAAAAGCTAAACTGGATGCATCTGCCGTCGACTTAAGATATGCAAAAGAGGCGCTTGCTTCGCTTCATAAACTTCTTGATTTAATGTATAAAAAAGGTAAACTGTACCATCAGGTACTGCTGCCGAATAAACCTTTGCAAGAGGGGCTTTTAGAAGATTACAGCTTTGTAGCGGATGCGCTTTTTAGCGCTTACCAAACAACTCTGGATGAAAACTATTTAAACCTTTTTAAAGAGATTGTCACCCAGTCGGTAAACCTTTTTTACGATAATGGAAAATGGTATGAAAACAGCGGCAGAGAGTTTAGGGTCGAAGCTGAAATTGGAGATAAAGGGTATAAAAGCCCGGTTGCAAAAAATTTAGAAAATTTAATTAAAACAGTATTGATAGAAGGGGATTATAAACTTTTAAATATTGTAAACAGCACCCTTTTAAATTATGCGCACGAAATAAACCTGCAGCCAAGTTACTCTCCGTCTGCGCTTAATGCCATTGAAATGAAAAACAGGGGGGCATATCTGATAAAAGGTCCTAAAGCGGGATTGTTAAAAGAGAGTTTAGAAGAGTTTAAATACCCTTTTATATATAAATATGCAAAAAAACAACGAGAGTACCAAGTGTGCGGCTTGCAAAAATGTTACTTTAGCGATATAAGCTTGGAAAAAGTAAAAAAAGAGTTAAAAAACTTAACCACCTATACTGTAGACAATTTAAAAAAAGAGCGGTTTATAAAAGGAGATATTAACCAGAGCGCCAAATAAGTTTAACCCTTTTTTATTTTTGTTACATAACACTCTTTGCTTAATTTTTCTGAGGCAGCCTGATAACCCTTTTTCTTAAACTCTTCAATAAGAGGCTCGGGTTTAAAGTCGGCGGTAAGTTTTAAAATTTCGCCGCTTTTTAACTTTTTTAAAGCTCTGTTTACTTCTGCAAGAGGGTTTTACCGCTGTCTAAAAGCTCATTAGCATCCAAAGTGATGGCTTCTTTTTCTTTAAACCACTCCGGCAGCGGTTCTGGTTCTCTGGTCTCTTTTTCGTCAAATAAAACAGGCTCCTGCCCGACCGCTTCCCTTAAACGGTTTAGCAAATCTGACGGCTCCATCCCGCCAATTATCGCAGCCTGCTTTACAGTTGCTATTTTTGCAACAGTCCGGCGCAAAATCGGGTTGTTTAACTTTTTATATTTTGGATTTATAGATATTAAAATATCCTTCATACCTTCATAATCGTCAAGCAGGCTGGCAATTGTGGTATCTAATGTTATCTCTTTCATAGCAGATTTCCTTACTGTTATAATCTGTAACTTGGTTAAGATATTGCAAAATGCAGATTTTGGGTTAAAATACATTTTGCAATTTTTATAAACCGTTTTATTATTATAAACCAAAAACTGTTAAAGCTTCTCCTGGAGCTCTTTTACCATTTTGTTTTTTAGCCACTTAAAACTCTCCTGCAAAATTCCCGGTGTTTTTTTAACCATTTCTGTAATCTCTTCAGGGCTGAATCTTTTCATCATTTTAGAAGACCTCTTTTCGCCTATGCCTTTAACCGATTTTAAAACTTTTTTAAACTCTTTTTTTGATATTTTTGATTTTTTCTTCTTTTTTTTCTTTTTCGGTTTTTGGCTCGATTCGTCGCTGTCTAAACCTCCGTTTGAATCGAATGCAACCTCTTTAATTGATTTGCCGTATCTGTCTTGGAAGTTCCAAATTTCGCTTGGCCACTCCTCTTCTTTTCTCTCATAAGTGTTGAGCATTGGATACTCTTTATCCAGTTCATGGAGGTAATATTCCCCATTTTCATCCTGCTTAACTTTATCTAAAAAGTATGCCCCATCATAACTTGGAGTGTAGCGTCCAAATGTGATATACCTTAAGGTTCTTAATACAGAAGAGTCCATTTTTCCAAGCTCTTCCCAGTTGTAAATAGGGATATTAGGCAGCGGGAAGCGGCCGTTTGAGAATTTCCATATTAGATACTGTCCTATCCAGTCGCGGATATACGGGAATGCCGCAAAAGCGGTAGCGCACTCTAAAATTCTTAATTTCCCATCTTCTCCTACAGCGATGTCGCAAGCCCAATACTCCGCATTTGCCGCTTTGCTTACCTTAACAGCCAAATCGAGCACCTCTTTTGGCACATCCTGATAATCCATAGAGCCGCCCTGGCTGGTGTTTGTAAGCCACTCTCCCTTTGGCGGGCGGCGCCAAAATGCGCAAACCGGCTTATGTCCAATTAGCATAACCCTTATATCCGCGCTCATTGGCACGAAATCCTGCATATAAATTGGGTAATATTTTTTCTTATTAAACAGCTCTTTTGCCTCCTCTTTAGAGTCAACTTTATGTACAAAATATCCGCCATAATTTGAAGGGCCGTAACTTCTTTTTACAATTTTTGGATAATCAGTAGTCTCTATAAATTCCCAAGCTTTCTTTTTATCGTAAAAGATGTAAGTTTTTGGGACAGGTATTTTGTATTTCCATGCAAATCTTGTTACATTCTCTTTTGATTTATTTGCAAACTGCGAATCAAGCGAAGGAACAAATTTTACATTCGGCAGCTCCCTTGCAATCTCTCTGAATGTCTCATATGCCGTTGCTGGAATATTTCCTATCAAGATGTCGATTTTCTTTCTTTTTACCTCTTCTATAAAGCGCTTTTTATCATTTCCCCAATGGTAAACCACAGTCTCAATCTTATCTGGCCACCCTCTAAAGTTTGATTTATCGAAAAATCTCAATACATAATCAAGGTATAAAAGCCCTAATCTAGGCAGTCTGTTTTTTTTATTTTTTTTGCGTCCCATTATTTTTTCTCCTTTGTTTTTCTGTCAATTAAATCTACTATTAAATCTATTTTTCTGTCATTAAAATCAAGCCCCAGTTTTTCCTGTTCCGGCGTTGCGAATGCCGGAATGCCGTTAACTTCAAGCACCACATACTCTTCGCGCTCCAAATCGTAAATAATATCTACTCCTGCAATATCTGTTCCGCACACCTTTGCCGCTTTTATTGCCAAGTTTATAACTTCATCATTGGGTTCGCGCAAAAATACCGACCCGCCGCTTGTTACATTAGTGCGCCAGTCATCTTTGCCCGCTTTTCTTCCATAACAGCTGACAAATTTTCCATCGACAATATCAACCCTAAAATCGGTATTGTCATATTTTACAAACTTTTCTACATAAAAGTAGCGCAAATCTGCATAGTTTAGAAACGGCATAAGCATTTTAAGGGTTTCGCTGCCATCTATTTTGGTCAAACCGACCCCGCCCCAGCCGTCTGTGGGTTTATAAACCATTTTTTTCCACTTTTTTATAATTTTCTCAAGATGCTTTGTATCATCTCTGTGACACAAAAAAAACTCCGGAGTTGGAATGCCATTTTGCTTTAATATGTATGCTGTTTGGAATTTATCTTCGGTAAGTGCGAAAGATTCATAAGAGTTGATTGTAGGTATAACCCTGTTTAACGCCTTATAGAGATAAACTTGATACTGTGTCTGCTCACCGGCATTATAAGAGAAAAAGAGGTCAAGTTTGTCAACTTTTGTCTCTCCATGGAGTATATGCCCCTTTTTTACAACCGCATTGCGCAGGTTTATTCCAGTTACCGCCTTAATGCCTCTTTTTTTTAGTTTTTTGACAAGTTTTTTCTCTATTATGTCACCGCCGCCATTCTGATACATCCATATTCCCACTTTTCTTCCCATTTTTTCCCTTCATCAATAAATTTATGCAATAATATAATAATTAGGGTAAAAAAGTAAATTAAATTTTAAAAAAAATCAGTAATTTTTGAAAAAAAATCCAAATTTCTTAAAATTTAATCCAATTTTACGGTACTATTTTAAAAAGATAAAAACTTTTATTTACAAGAGATTAAAAAATATTTGATAAAATTTAAAAAAAAGAGGACAGCAGATAATGATTGATTACAGCGAATTGAAAAAAGCAATAGAGATTAACTCTTACACAAAAAATAAAGAAGGTGTGGACAGATGCGGGGAGATTTTTAAAAATTGGCTCGAAGAGCTGGGGTTTAAGAGTACGGTTTTTGAAAACAGCGATATAGGCAACCACCTCTATTTTGAATCGGAACATAAAGAGGGTAAAAAGATGCTTCTTTTGGGGCATTTAGATACTGTTTTTCCGCCGGGGAGCTTTGAAGGGTTCAAAGAGGATGACAAGTTCATTTACGGGCCTGGGGTTTGCGATATGAAAGGTGGCAATTATGTTGCGCTGCTGGCTTTAAGAAATGTTTATAAAGAGTTTGGGAAAATCAGCAATATCGATTTTTTGCTGGTAAGCGATGAAGAGACAGGCAGCGACAACTCTAAATTTTTAACCCAAAAACTGGCGCCTAAATATGACTATTGCCTGGTTTTTGAAGCGGCGGGGGCTAATGATGAGGTGGTTACCGCCCGCAAAGGGGTAGGGACATTTTTTATAGACATAGAGGGCAAAGCTGCACATGCCGGCAACAATTATACCCAGGGAGTTGATGCAAATTTGGAAGCTGCCTTTAAATTGCAAGAGCTGGTAAAGCTAACAGATTTAAAAGAGGGCACAACAGTGAATGTGGGGAAAATAGAGGGAGGAATTGGAGCAAACACAATTTCGCCAAAAGCGCGGCTTGTTTTTGAGATAAGATATACAAAAACTGCCCAAAGAGACCGCCTTTTAAAAGAGATAGACAAAATTGTTAATACAAGTTATGTAAAAGGGAGCAAAGCGGTTTTAAGCGGGGGAATTCAGCGCGATGTTATGGAAGAAAACAGCAGGCAGCTTGAGTTTATTAAACAGATAGAGCAGCTTTGCGGAGAGAAAATTTTAACAGAAAAAAGGGGCGGCGTAAGCGATGCTAATATTGTCGCAAGCTGCGGCGTTGTTACGCTTGATGGTTTTGGGCCCTTTGGAGACGGCGACCATACGGTAAATGAGAGGGCATCTAAAAAAAGTTTTGAGAACAGAGTAAAACTGGTTACCGATATTTTTAAAAATTTTACAAAAGGCAATTTTAAATGAGTTACGAAGCAAAACTATATGAATTGATAAAATCTCTCTCTTACCCGCTTAAGAGCGGATTGGATTTAGAATTGGCGCTTAAAGCGAGGCTTACAAAAAAAGAGTTTAAACTGTTAAAAGCGTGGGTCAGCGGCGTGCCAGAAAGTGAAATTATGGAAAAAATGAAACTAGACAGCGCCGCTTATAAATCTTTAAGCGCCAAACTGGTTAAAAAACTGAACCAAGAGAGGGTAAAACAGACCCTTTACGATTACCATAAAGACTCTATTTTATGAGACAAAAAACTCCTCTATATCCCCAAAGTAGTGCTCTATCCCTTCAAATGAGTGGCTGCCTCCCTCTTCTATAATCAGTTTTGCCCTGCTGAATTTCCGCGCTGCCTGGGAGTAATCTAAATCTTTATCCCCCTTTTGCAAAAGCACCATAAAATATTGCGGCAGCGGGTTATGAACTTCATAATTTTTAAGCAGGTTCAGATGGGTTTGATTCCACTCAAAACTGCTTAAATCGCAATAATTTAGAGCTTTTGGAATATATTTTGAAAGCGTTTCATAGGGATAAACAGATGGGTTTATAAGAGCGGCTTTTAATTTATACCTGTTTGCAAGATAAATTGCATAATAACCGCCCAGTGATGAACCGATTAAATTTACCTTTCTGTCAAAAAGTTCCACAATATCGCAGAGTGTCTCTATTGCAAATTTAGGATTGTAAGAGAGCGTCGGCGCTAAAAATTTTAAACCTTTGCCAGTGTAGTAATCTTTAAACAGAGATGCTTTGTGGCTTAATGCACAGCTGCCAAACCCGTGAATGTAGAGAGTGAGCATTTTTTATCCTTTTATTTTTGAGTACTTCCAGTTTTTAGCACTACTGCCATCCAACCCAGATAATTTTACAAGTTGACAAAAACAACCCCTTTATTTCAAGCTATTATATGATATTTGTCAACAGTTGTCAATAGCTATGGAATAGGGGTCATGAATAGGGGTCAGGGCTTAACTTTTAACTTTTTGCAAACTATAATTTACAGCTTAAAAAGTTTTTTGTTCCTGCTGTTTAGTGGAATAGGAGGAATAGGGGTCAGGAATAGGGGTCGAGGAGACCCCGACCTACGGGGATGGTTTAAGCTGAAATTTATGTAAACCCAAAATTTGCATTAGCCAATATTCTATCTGCATTGGTCATTGGCAGCATGGGCACTGAAGTAAAGCCTTTTGCCTTCGCGGTTCGCTTTGCTCAGGATGCTGCGGTTTCGAAGCTACAGCATCCCCGCTGCCAAGCACCAACGCATCTGATGCACCTTCTAATGCAAAATTTGGGATAAAAATTGAACATTTTAGTTTCAAAAGCCGAAAGAGCAAGGTGACAATGATAACTTTTGTTGATTTTTTGTTATTGTTATCACCTCAAAAGATTAAGAGATTAATTGGTAATATTTTAGTAAGACTGAAGTCTCACTTCCAAGATTTCATAACTTTTTGCTAAATCTCAGGACAATTGGAACGAGGTAATGCTTGCTCTATAAGCTGTGGAACTTTCAAGAGAAGAAGGAGAAAAAATTAATATGAAATTTTTAAATGTGATTCTAATTTTTTTTATATCTTTGAATTGCGAAAATATAAAATTCAATAAATTTTATTCTCTATTCGATAAAATAGGCTTGTCTCAACAAAAAAATTTAATATTAGTGATTATAATTATCCTGTAAATAGCCAAGTATATAGAAGAAAAACAGTAAAACGATATAATCAAATGTATAAACTGTTTATGAATACTAAAGATAAACAAAATTGCAAGTGGATATTTCATTATGAAGATAAATATGTATTTGAATTAAAATGCAAAAAAGAGTATAAAAGTTTTATCTTTGATGTAAATAATTTAAAAGTTAAAGGAATTGCTATCAAAAAAGACATTAATCATTATATTTTCAAGACAATGAATTTATGCAAACCAGTAGTTTATAGTAATGATTTTTTTATTGATAAACTTTGTATTATTATCGGTAAAGATAGAGGCGATAACGATAACAAAAATTAACAAAAAAGGTTATCATTATCACCCTCCCCTATTGCTATCTATTTTATGGAATTAGAAGATTAAAAAATGTGCGATTTAAAAAAAATGGGGTTAGGAGTTTTTTTACTCCTATTGAATATATCCTGCTCAGGCAATAACAATAATAATGTGGAATTTTCTCATTTTAAAAATAAATATATAAACTATTATGCAAAAATTTATCATAAGTATAAAGTCGCTGGTTTTAATAATGCAAGCTCTAATGAGAAATGCAAAGTTGCTGTCGATTTAAATAACAATGAAGAAAAAATAATTTGGGTACATACAAATTGTATGCAACATTTAAGCTTTAATCGATTTATGGATGATTTTATACAGATAATAAAACATTTTCATTTAGAAAGGCAGTTGCAAAAAGTGATATTATTAAAGTTTCAACTTTTCAGGGTATAGTAGCTTTTCCAAATTTTGTAAAATATTTTAACAAACAACCAAAAGAGGTAAAAAAAATATTCACTTACAGTTCAACCGACTCATTCAAAGAGGTCTCTAACAGTTACCATAGAAAGCTTGCTAAGTTAATTAAAGATTCTAATCTTTATATAGATAAAATAGAAAGTTTGGCGATTAAAAATTGCACAGCTAAAGTGGACTTTTCGTATTGGATGAAAGATAAAACTCTTTATACTGTCCCAAAATCAATTATGAAATATCATATCATAGCATATAAAGTAATAAATGCAAATGATATAAATTTTGCAAGTTATCCTGACATACCTTATCTTCCAGTAAAAATTAAATGTAGATAAATAGATTTTTTTTGCAAGAAAGCTTATAGAAAAAGTAAGAGCCAAAGGCTCTTAGTTTAAATTTTAAGGGAGGAGATGAATTGGATTGACTGTTCTTTTACGGAGGAGAGTCATGAAAAAATTGTTTCTCTCTTTGCCAAATATTTCAACCGTTTTGGCATTGTAATTATATCCATAAAACCTTAATTTTTTATTAAATTATGTCAAATTTATGTTATATTTTTACCACTTTTATTTTTACTCCGTTGCTGCTGTCTGTAAAATTGATATTGCCGTTTGAAACTTTATAAGTAATAGAACCTATATGCTGAATAAATCCTGACGGCAGATTTTGCAAACCTTTTCCGTTAAATATTTTTTCTCCTTTAAAAATATGTTCAAGTGTATCTGCCGGATATTCTGCATGCAAAATTTTTCTGTTAAACTCTTTTGCATCCATACACTCCATAGAACTCATACAAATTTGGCTTGGGGTTATTCTTAAACTCATAACAGCCTGCCCGTTGCTGTAAATTTCTACTTTTGTCTCACTCGAAGCCCTGTTTATAAAACCCTGGTCTGCATATTTAACTGTTGGTGTTTTAAAAACAATCATGCTGCTGTTGCTTGTTTTATACTCTGGCTGAGGTCCTACACATGCTGTTGCAGCAAATAAAGAAGCCGAAATTGTCAAAATTTTAGTAATTTTTTTCATTTTTTTACCTTTTTTAAAAGTTTTTTAAGAAATGTTAGAGTAAAATTTCGTCACTTCAAATGAAGGCTTCAAAACTTGGCCCCTTCATCTAGCGGTTAGGATTCCAGGTTTTCATCCTGGCCACAGGAGTTCGAGTCTCCTAGGGGTCACCACTAAATTTGGTTCGCATTATACCACTTTTAAATATCATTTTGCTAAAAATCTTCCCATAAGCAATATTTTTATACTATTTCTTTATGAGTTTTTTAAAAAATATCCAGTTTCAGCAATTTGCCAATTTAATTCTTCTTTTAATCATTGCCCAATTAAACGGGACTCTTCTTGCAAAGTGGCAAGAGATATTTTTTTTAGCGCTCTATGCAGCCATATTTGAAATTGCTGCAATTAAATTTGCAAACCCTAACCGGAAAATAAAATTTTTTCCTTTCTCATCAGCAGTTACATCTTTTGGGATTGTTTTAATGCTTGGCTGGCTGAAATGGTATATCCCTTATATTTTAATCTCTCTTGCGCTTTTGCAAAAAAGATTAATTCTTTTTAAAAAGAGGCATATTTTTAACCCTTCAAATTTTGCAGTTGTTGCAGCGCTTGCTCTTTTTTATCCAAAAGCTCTGCCTGTGGTGGGGCAGATTGGTTACCAGGGGTATGCTGCCATTTTAACAACCCTGCTGCTGGCAGTTTCGGTTTTATACAGGGCAAACAGATTTATAATTCCTATAGCTTTTATACTCTCTTATATACTGCTGGAATATTTAATTATTGGCTCTACCAACCCAAATTGGGAACTTACACACTTTTTAACAAAATTTTACTCAACCTCATTTATAGTTTATATATTTTTTATGCTTACAGACCCTAAAACCACCCCGTCACCGTATCTTCTTCAAGCAGTTTTTGGAGTTTTTACAGCTATATTGATTACCTTTTTGGATTATGCAGAAGGTATGAGGGTTAGAAATCTCTATTTAGCGCTTTTTATAACTTCTGCTCTTTTTATGCCGCTCTATATAGGCATAAAAAATGAGTTAAAAAAGTATACTGCTCTTTTAATTGCTGTATCTCTTTTAACCGCAGCGGTATTAATTAACAAACCTATCTACTTCGGCGCATAAAATCTTGCTTTTTAAATAGTTATCTCTGAAATATTATATTAAAAAATATTTCGAATTGTTATATTTTTTAATATTTATGTGAATTTTCTGTAATATTCTTTATAAAGGATATTGCATGAAAAAGATTTTTTTATGGATTTCTGTCATTTTTATATTTGAGGGGTGCAACAAAGAGAGCAGATTAATAGACGGCTCTTTGCTTTATAGTTTAAATAAAAAAGAGATATCAAATATTATCCCAAAGAACCGCTATATAAACCGTCATGTAAATTATAGTTACAAAGTTTACAAAATAATTTACAAAACCAAAGATTTTAACGGTAATGATATAAATGCTAGCGGCGCTGTATCTATACCTTTAAAGAAGAGAAAAAGCTTTAATCTGGTTATAAATTGCCACCCGACAATTTTTTTAAATGCAAAAGCCCCAACAGAAAAACAGCCTCTTACTGCGGCTCCTATTTTTAGCGCAAAAAGCGGATTTATTACAATAGAACCGGACTATATTGGCTTTGGAGTATCCGCAAGAAGAAAACACTTATATTTTATCAAAAAGGAAAACGCTGCAGCAGTTAAAGATTTTACACTGGCTGCTTTGGAATTTCTTAAATTAAATCAAATAAAGATAAAAAAGATTTTTTTAACCGGTTACAGCGAAGGCGGCTTTGTAGCCTTAAGCGCCCTGGAAGAGCTGGAAAAGAGCGGTATTAATATAAAATTGACAATCCCTATTGCAGGAATATATTTTTTAGAACCTGTTGCAAAAGAGGTTTTAAAAAATAAAAAAATAGAAAAACCCTCCATAATAACTGCAGTTGCTCTCTCTTATGCAAAAGCGTACCATCTTGATATATCTGATATTTTAAGCAGTTACACGCTTTTTAAAACCCAAAAACTTTTTAATGGAAAGCATCTTAAAAATTACATAGATAACAGCCTGCCTAAAAAAATTTCCGGAGAGAAGGGGCTTTTTAAAAGCTCATTTATCTCAAACTATCAAGATTCAAAATTTCAAGAAGCTTTAAAAGAAAACAGCGCAATTGATTTTATACCCGGCTCTTCAATTAGATTTTTACACTGTATAGGCGATGATGCTGTTCCATACCAGCTTTCTGCGGCAGCTGCTGATATTTTTAAAAATTATCTTTTTGTATCCGATGTAAAACTTATTCCGGTAGAACCATTTATTACACAAAACAGCAAAACCGATTTACGGCTAAATCATAAAAAGTGCGCCCCTGCTGCATATAAAATTGCCAATTTTCTTTTTCTTTTAAATAGCAGAAATTAACCACAAAATTGATAAATAATGTATTTTTTATAGATATCAAGGTAATTATATTCAAAATATGATATTATATCCTTGTTAAATTTATGTTCCTTAAGGTTTTTATATGAAGAGAGCTTTCATTTTATTATCTTTTATTGGGTTAATATTAACATCGTGCAATATTGGCGGCAAAGAGTATGACACATATAAGCCACCTAAAGTAAACAACAGCGCTTACAGTGCAGAAAAACCGGATGAGCCTCAAGAAACTTTAGAATCTAAATATATCAACAGCAGCTGCGACCAGATAATAGACAAAGTTTATTTTAAAATTTGCTACAGTTACAGTTATAAAGCTGCAAAAAGCGTAGTTTACAAATTAGAGGGCGATTTGGTAAATGAGTTAAATATAAAAGAGCGCCCAAAATTTTATGCAGAAGAGGCTCTGCCGCAAGAATACAGGGCGCAATATTACGATTATACCGGAAGCGGATACGACAGAGGCCATTTAGCGCCCGATGCCGCTTTTGACTGGAGTAAAGAGAGTTTAGAGGCAACCTACTCTCTTGCAAACATAATACCGCAAGATGAAACTGTAAACAGAGAGCAGTGGGAAAAAGCGGAAGAGCATGCCAGAAAAGAGGCGGTAATTTTAGGCGAAATAGAGGTTGCAAATGTTGTAATTTATCCGGATAATCCAAAATATATAGGAGAAGACAAAATAGCAGTGCCAAAAGGGTTTTATAAAATTTTATCAAATCCGGCTAAAAACTATTTAGAGTGTTTCTATTACGAAAATAATGCTTCAAAAAACGGAAAAACACTATACAGCAACAAAACCGAATGCCCTTTGGGTATAAAAAACAGCTTTTAAATCCGGCAATAAACAGCCCTTCTTTGCAATAGAGTTAATATTTTAGAAATAAATTTAACAAATGTCACAATTAAAAGATATAATAACCCAAAAGCTGTTTTATAAACAGTTTAAGGGGGATTTTATGAAGCGGGCTGGCAAACTGTTTATTCTGTTTTTATTTAGTTTTTCTATGCTTTTTGCAGATGCAATACCTTTAAAAATAGTAAGAACATATACAAAAAGCAATAGTTCAAGCACTTCAATCTGCGCCCGTGTAGACAGGTATTTTGATGCTACAAATGGAATTAAAGCAAAAAAATATATAAAAATTATACCCCAAGACTATTTTAATGTGAAACTTTTATACGATTCTATCTGCATTGAGGGGTTAAAACCTCAAAAAGAGTATAAAGTAACAATAAATAAAAATATTCCTCTGGGAGATTTATCTCTGGATAAAACTTACAGTTTTACCCTTAAAACCGGCGATTTAGAGCCTTACTTCAATTTTAAAGACAAAGGTTATATACTGCCATCCAAAGGGGATATATCTATTCCTATAGAGACAATGAATATTGATAAGCTTGCAGTTAATTTATACCGGGTAAACAGAAACAATTTAGTCGGTATGCTAAATAGATACGGTTTGTTTAGAAAACCCTATTCTGATGAGCTTTATAATATAGAAAACCAAGACGGTTATCTGCTATGGAAAAAAACTTTAAAAATCAAAAATTACAAAAAGAATGTGCCAAAAACCACGGCAATTCCGGTAGGAAAATATTTAAAAAATTTAAAACCAGGCGTTTACATTCTGGTTGCGATGAATTTTAACGAAAACGGCAAGCCCGATATGTGGGATAACGATACACAGTGGTTTATGGTTTCTGATATCGGGCTTTTCAGTGCAGAAGGCCAAGAGGGTTTGCATATTTTTGCCAAGCACCTCTCTAATGCAACAGCATATAATGGAGTAAAGCTGGAGCTTATTTCTAAAAATAATGAAACTTTGGCAACAGCAGTAACAAAAAACGGTTACGCTTTTTTTAAAAAAGAGTTTTTAAACGGCAAAAAAGGTTTAAAACCCAAAGCGATTTACGCTTACGGGGAAAATGGAGATTTTACTGTATTGGATTTTTCCAGAGGAGAACTGGATTTAACCGACAGAGGGGTCGGCGGACGAAAAGTGCACGGAAAATATGACGGTTTTATTTTCAGCAGCCGCTCCATTTTTAAACCGGGAGAGAGCGTTCCGTTTTATCTGCTTGTTAGAGACTCTTTGGGCAGAGCGGTTAAAAATCTTAATTTGAGCGTAAAACTGATTGACCCAAAAGAGAAAGAGCACAAAAGCTACGCTGCAGCTACAGACTCTTTGGGTTTTCTTAAAGGGGTTTTTAAACTTGGCAAAAACTCTCAAACCGGAAGATACAAAATAGAAATTTATGCCGGCAAAGACAAACCCCTTGCGCAATTTAGCTTTTTGCTGGAAGATTTTATCCCTCCAAAAATAGAGGTAAAGGTTTTGCAAAAGCCAGATATTATTAAACCCAATCAAGAGTTTAAAATTAAAGCCGTTGCCAGATATTTAACCAAAGACCCGTTAAAAAAACCAAAAGGCGAATACAGTGTTATTTTGAAAAAAAGCAAAAATCCATTTAAAAAATATAAAAATTACCATTTTGGCAAAGTGGATGAAGAGTTTAAAAATTACCATGCTGCCGATAAAAATTTTGAGGGTGATGAAAACGGCACTATTGTTTTGCCAATAAAACTGCAAAGCAACACTTACAGCTCTGCTCCGGTTTCTGCTTATATTAAAATCTCTGTAATGGAACCGGGCGGAAGGGAAGTGAGTGAGCATTTCAATGTTTTTTATGATGATAAACCCGGATATATAGGCATTAAACCCAAATTTGAATATGACAGCATAGATTTGGATGCAAATGCTGTTTTTGATATAGTTTACCTAAAAAACGGCAAAGCAGCAGGCAAAAAACTGCACTATAGGCTTGTAGAAGAAGAGATAGAGTGGAATTGGGAGCGAAATGAAGAGGGTGAGTGGGAGTATTATGAAACATACAGCGATTATACAGAGATGACTAAAGGCGAACTTATAGTAAAAGATAAGCCAACACAGTTTGTTTTAAATAAATTAGACTGGGGAACTTACCGCCTGGAGATAAGCGATGATGATGGAGATATAAGCAGTTACAGATTTAGCGTCGGATATGATGAGAGCGCTTCTAAAGCCTCGCCGGACAGACTGCCAATAGCCACAGACAAAAAAGAGTATCTGCCCAAAAGCGAGGTAAAGGTAAGTATAACGCCTAAATTCAGCGGACCGGTAGAAATTTTTATTGCAAACAGCAAAATATTAGAAAGAAAAGAGCTTAAAGCCCAAAAAGGGAAAAAATTAACAGCCAGCTTTAAAATTAAAAAAGAGTGGGGAAGCGATGTTTATATTTTAGCAAGCGCATTTAGGGCGCAGAGTAAAAAACTTGGTGCAAACAGGGCAGTCGGCGTAGCCCATATATCTATAAACGACCCTCAAAAAATTATAGATTTAAAATTAACAGCGCCCAAAAGAGTAAAATCAAACACCGTTTTAAAAATCGGTTTAGAATCTAAAAAAGCAAAAAACGAATTAAGCTATGTAACTGTTTTTGCTGTAGATAAAGGGGTTTTAAACCTTACCGGATATAAAACGCCAAACCCTGCTGCTTACTTTTTTGGCAAAAAAAGCCTGGGTGTAAAATTAAGAGATGTCTATTCAAATTTAATAAAAGCAGTAGGCGAACACGGAGAATTTGATGTCGGAGCCGGAGATGAGCTGGCAAATGAAGCAAATAAGAATGTAACTGTAAACCAAAGAGAGGTTGTGGCTCTTTGCAGCGAAACTGTAAAATTTGACAGTAACGGCAAAGCCAGTATAAAATTTAAAATACCATCTTTCCAAGGAACTCTCAAAATAGCAGCGGTTGCCTGGAGCAAAAAGAGGGTCGGGAGCGCAAGCAGTGAAACTGTTGTAAAAGACCCCATCTCTCTAGAAGCGTATATGCCGCGCTTTTTAGCAAAAGGGGACCAAAGCACAGTTACATTAAGCGCAAAATTTGATAAAAATATAAAAAATGGGGAGTATATTTTTAAAATTGAAAGCACAGGCGGCATAAAAAGCGAACTTGGACAGTTTAAATACACTTATAACGGAAAAAATCTTATAAAGCTTATACCTATTAAAGCAGTTAAAATAGAAAACGGCTCATTAAAAATAACTGTATATAAAAATTCAAAACCGGTTGCCAGCAGAGAGTTCAAACTGGCTGTAAGATCCCCTTATCCTCAAAATTATGCCAGAAAAATCGGAATTTTGGACAAAGGAGACTCTTTAATTGCTAAAAATTTAATAGATGCTGACAACTGGAACGATATTGCAAAGTTAAAACTTAAAATCTCTTCAACACCTCTAATTCCTGCAAACTCCATTAAAGAAGAACTAATAGAGTACTGCTGCAGATGCGCAGAACAGACAACAAGCAGGGCTTTTCCATTTTTAGATGCAAAAACGGAGTTTGATAAAAATATTGTTACAAGCGCAATAGAGAGACTGCTTTACCTGCAAAAAGAGGACGGCTCTTTTGGCTTATGGCGCGATAGCAAATCTTCTAAATGGATTACCGCTTATGTTTTAGACTTCTTAACAAGGGCAAAGGCAAAGGGGTATGATATTCCTGCACAAAACATAAAAGAGGGGCTCAATTGGCTGCAAAACAGCCTCGACAAATGGGGCAGCGAACACGAAGCGGATGCTTATGCCCTTTATGTACTGGCAAGAAACGGCAAAATTTTAACAAGCGAGATAAATTATTATGCCAATAATTATGTTGATATCCATACATCCAAACCTATAATAAACAGCGCCCTTGGCTGGGGACACATAGCTGCAGCGCTTGCATCTGCAGGAGAAAAAAAGAGAGCAAAAGAGATATTCAGCCTGGCAAAAGATAATTTAAATAAAAGCGGATATTTAAATTACGGAGGCTCTTTAAGGGATAAAGCAGCGCTGATTGTGCTTTTAAAAGAGGCAGGATTTGATGCTATGGCAAAAACTGTTTTTGTAGATTTAGCGCTGGATTTAAAAGATAAAAAATATTTAAGCACTCAAGAGATGAGCCAAATTTTAAGAGCTGTAAAAGCTGTTGAAATAAAAGCGGCAAAACTCAATTTACTAGTTGACAATAAAGTTTACAACTCTAACAAACCTTTAGTAATTGTTTCTAAAAGTGCAGACGAAATTCCTATTGTTACCAATAGAGCCGATGAAGGGGTTTGGTACAGTTTAAGCTTTATAGGAACACCTTCTGTAAAAGGGTTTAACCAGGCGCAAAATAACGGTTTTGAGATTTACAAAACTGTTTACACCCTAAACGGCAAAAAAATAGACCCGGCTCAAATTGCCAAAAACCAGAGAGTTGTGGTTGTCATTGAGGGGAAAATAAATGACAATATGATTAAAAACCCTGTAATTATTGATTTCCTGCCTGCCGGTTTAGAGCTGGAAAATCCTGATATCAGCGGATTTGATGAAACCGCTTCGCTTAAGTGGCTTAACGGTTTATCAGAAAAAATCTCTTCTAGCTACAGAGACGACAGATTTATTGCCGCATTAAAAACGCCTAAAGCCGGCAGCGCTTTTAAAGCCGCTTATATAGCCAGGGCTGTTACTCTGGGTGATTATATTTATCCTCCAGCGCTGATTGAAGATATGTATAAGCCGCGATACAGGGGTGTGAGCAAAATTAACAATGTAAGAGTTGAAATTAAAAAAGAGATTGCGCCAGCTGCCAGCGAAGTGCAAAACAGCGCATCTTCCAACAGCGAAAACAATCAAACTTTAAACGGAGAGGATTATGTAAAGCTGTTTAACTATCCAGCCGGCGATTTGAGCCGATACAGCGTTATTGAGCTTAACCATTTAAGAAACGGCATTTTTGCTCAAATCGGGCTTGATTTTTCAAAAACAAATCCAAGCCTGCATAAACTCTTTAGCCGGTTTAAATGGTATAAGCCAAAAATAAGCAGTTCCAGCGCAGCTTTTGCAAAACTCTCTGCAATGCAGAAAAAAAATGTATTAGCGCTTTTAAACGAAGAGAAAAAACGGTGCGGCGGCAGTTTGGTGCTTGCCGATTTTTACAGGGTCAAAGTGAGAAAACTTACCGAAGCAGATTTGAAAAAATACAGCAAAAGGGATTTAAGAATTTTACGAAACTCCCTTATTGCAAGGTATGGATTGGTATTTAAAGATAAAGAGTTAACCAAAATTTTTAAAGAGATGCCATGGTATAAGCCAAACCCAAATATCACTGCAAGCGAAATAATCGATAAAAAAATGACCCCTCTTGAGAGGGAAAACCTTTTAACCATTTTAAAAGCAGAAAAAACCCGATAAAGGAGAAATTATGAAAAAATTGACACTTTTTGCAGCGGTTATTTTTTTAAGCGGATGTGTAAATCCAAACAATCCCCATTTTGGCAAATATACAAAATGCAAAAATCCGCGTCCGCAAATGTGCCCTATGATTTATGCGCCTGTTTGCGGATACCCGACCAAAAAAACTTACTCTAACGGCTGTGCAGCCTGCAGCGATAAACATGTGGTATTTTACAAAAAAGGGGCTTGCAAATAAAATATTCCCGCTTTTTGCGGGAAATTTTATTTTAAATTTATCTTAAAAGATTACAATATCGCTAAAAAACATTGGAGAGCGGTATTGTTTTATTACACAAAAGAAGAGCTGGAACTTTTAAAAAAAATAGAAAATTCCCCGACTTACAAACTTGCAGAAGATGACAAAGATTTTTTAAAAGAGTATGAAACGCGCGGCGTAAGGCTTGAACTTGACTATTTAAAAGCCGAACTTGCAATGAAAAAATTTGGAATAGAGCACACAATAGCAATTTTTGGAAGTGCCAGAACGCTTCCGCAAGATGTTGCCAAAGCCAGAGTCGATGAATTGATTAAAAAAGGGGTTAACGGCCAAGAGTTGAAAAAAGCGACAAAAGCGCTTGATAACAGTTTTTATTACGAAGATGCAAGAGAGCTTGGGCGGCTTATCGGCAAGAGCGGCAAAGGGGTTAAAGATAACCGTGTAATGGTAATGACAGGCGGAGGACCCGGCATAATGGAAGCTGCAAACCGAGGAGCTTACGAAGTTGGTGCAAATTCAATCGGATTAAATATAAAACTGCCGCACGAACAGCATCCAAACCCTTATATTACCCCTGAGCTTTGCTTGCAGTTTCACTATTTTGCAATAAGAAAATTCCACTTTTTCCAGCGTGCCAAAGCGATGGTGGTTTATCCCGGCGGCTTTGGAACAATGGATGAACTTTTTGAGCTGTTAACATTAATGCAGACAGACTCTATGAAGCAAATACCGGTGGCGATTGTCGGCAAACAGTGGTGGAACAATCTTTTAAATATAGAATTTTTAATAGAAGAGGGAATGATTTCTCCGGAAGATTTAAATATATTTAAAGTTGTAAACAGTGCGCATGAAGCTTGGGATTATATTATAAACTGGCATAAAGAGAAGGGGAAGCCTCTATTTTAATAAAGCTTAAGATACCTTCTCATAAACTTTATCTCTTTAAAGTCAATAGTTCCGCTTATGCACTCTTTGGCATCATTTAAAATTATACCCCCCATAGGCGAATATATTGCGCTTGAACTTGCCATATCGGCTTTTGATGAATTGGCAACAAGCACAAAGCATTGATTCATTACCGCCAATGCATTGCCCAAAATCTCTAAATGCCGCTTTCTTGGCAGCCCCCACTGGCTTGGCAGCAAAATAACATCAGCTCCTTCCAGTTTTTTCCAAAGCTCTTTGTATCTTAACTCAAAACAGATTAACAATCCAAATTTAATACCGTCTATCTCAAATATTTTAATATTTTTTTCATCTCCGGCTTTTAAATATTTATGCTCATTTCCCAATTTAAAAAGTTTATGTTTATTTTGAGCATGAACTATTTTCCCCTTATGTATGACAACCGCCTGATTTACAAATTCAGTACCAATTTTCCGCAAAACTGTCAATGCAACTATCTGATTGTCAACCGCTTTTGTCAACTTCTCTAAAGCCTCTTCGCTAAATTGGCACGCCTTTTCCAAATTCTCATAATCGTAATCTGTTAAACACACTTCTGGTGCTAAAATAATTGCATTTTCTGGAAGATTTGAAATATAATAAAAAATTTTTTCCAAATTCCTGCCATATTCAGGATTGTTATCTAACTGCAGCACATAAGCGGGTTTTTCCATATTAAATGCTCCTTGTAAGAAATTACATTTTAACATAATATGCTATAATTTTTAAAAGGAGTTTAGATGCAGGAGAAATCTTTGTTGCTGCCGGTGCTAAAACAGGTTTTAGAGAGTGTCAAAAGCAGTGAAAATGCTCTAAAGAGCATAGATAAAGAGAATTTGCAATCCCCAAAAAATTTAGAAATACTGGATGCTGTATATCTTCAGCTGCTGGCTATGAGCGAAGTGCTAAACAGGTTAAAAAGCATGCTGCCGGTAAATATTGATTTTAATATTGAAGAGAACAGCTTGGACAAATCTGATATTTATCAGCTCTGCAGCCGCCAGCTGCCGGTTCTAAAAGATAAAATAAAAAAAGCCATAGAGAGCGTCTGATTTGAAACTTGTACACTTTTCCGATACCCATTTGGGCTTTAGCGACCTTGATGCTGTTAACAGCAACGGTATCAATTTGCGAGAAGCCGATTTTTACAAAGCATTTAGCGATATAATAGATGAAATTTTAAAAATTAAACCCGATTTTGTACTGCACACCGGAGACCTTTTTCACCGCGCCTCCCCTACAAACAGAGCCATAACTTTTGCGCTTGAACAGATAGCAAGGCTCAGCCGCGCCAATATTCCGCTAATCTTAATAGCCGGCAACCATGAAGCACCCAAAACCAAAGCGCTAACTCCAATTTTAAAAATATTTGACAGTTTTAAAAATGTTTATGCCGCCTACGGTCAGCAGATGGAAATTTTTGAATTTAAAGATATAAATTTTTACGCTCTGCCGCATATAAATTCCGAAGAGAAAATTCTGCAAGAGCTTGAAAGGTTAGAGAGCGCAATCGACCTGGATAAACGGCGTATTCTTCTTATGCATGCTACTGTAGGCGCTCACTATTTAATGCATGAATTTGGAGAGTGGGTTTTTCCTAAAGAGAAAGAGCATCTTTTTGGAATGTTTGATTATGTAGCGCTTGGACACTGGCACGGTTTTAGCGGCTTAAAAAAATTTAACAATGTCTATTATGCCGGCTCAAGCGAAAGAACAAGCAGCAGCGACACAAGGGATGACAAAGGGTATGTGTTAATTAAACTTGGCAACAGTTTAAGCGTAAAGCATCAAAGCATTAAACTGCGCAAATTTTTAAAATATAAAATCGATGCTAAAAATTTGGAAAAAGAGATTAAAAATATCGATTTAAGCGAATTAAAAGATGCAATTGTAGAAGCAGTGCTTTACAATTTGGATATGAACCTCTCAATTGAAATTGACAACTCTTATATACGAGAGCTTTTTAAAGGCGCTGCTTATGTAAAAGTAAAAAGGGAATTGATACAAAACCGGGATAAAAGTTATGAAAATGTAGAAGCAATAACCCTGCAGGATTACTTTTTTGAGCACATAAAAAGCGAAATTGGCAAAAAGGAAGACCAGGAGAGAATCTTAACCAAAGCAAAAGAACTTTTTGCAATGGCTGATTAAAGGAAATAGATGGTTTTAAGCAGACTTAAGCTTAAAAATTTTAAAAGCTTTAAAGATAAAGAGTTTAATTTCGCACCCGGCTTAACCGGACTGCTGGGCAGAAACGGAAGCGGGAAATCAACAGTTTTTGAAGCAATAATATTTGCCCTTTACGGTGAATGCAATACCAAAAAAGAGCTTTTAAAAAACAGTTCTGCATTGGATAAAGAGGCTTTAGAAGCCGAACTCTGTTTTGAAATAGACTCTAAAGAGTATGTGGTTAAACGCCAATTGCGCGGAAAAAACCTGATTGCTAAATCATCTTTAATAGATGGCAGCGGCGAAGAAATTGCAAGCGGATCCAAAGAGACAACCCTAGAAATCATAAAATTAACCGGAATGAATAAAGAAGCTTTTGAAAATACAGTTTATGCTTCGCAAAAAGAGCTTGCTGCGCTTTCAAATTTAAAAAGCGAAGAGCGCAAAAAAATTATCCGCCGCCTTCTTGGATTGGAAAAGATAGATTTTATCGAAAAAGAGCTGGCTTTAAAGATAAGAGAGCTAAAACGCGAAATAAAAAGCTTTGAAGAGATTTTATTAAGCAGTGATGAGATAAAAAATATAAATTTAAAAATAGAAAATTTCAAAAATGACCTCGAAAAAAAGCAAAAACTGCTGACAAATGCCCAAAAAGAGTATAAAAATATTACTGCCCGCGCCAACGAAGCATTTAAAAAAGCGGAATATTTTCAAAATTTAAAAGAGGGTTATGTTAAGTTAAAAAATCAAATTGAACAGTTAAGGTTAAAAGAGGCAAACACTTTAAAAAATTTGCAAAAAGAGAGTAAAAATTTAGAACAGCTTTTAACAGAAGAGCGGTTTTTTAACAGCAATAAAGAGGCTTTAAACCGCTATAAAGAGCTTCAAGAAAAGATGCAAAAGCATCAAAAAACAAAAGAGATGCATATAAAAAAAGAGGGGTTAAAACTTGAACAAGAGACACTGCGCAAACAGTTGGCAGGATTAAAAAAGGAGCATAAAAAGCTTAAAAAAGAGATTTTAAAAAAAGAGCTTATGTTAAATTTGCAAAAAGCGAAGGAGCTGAGTTTAAAAACAGTAAACGAAAATTTAAACAGCCTGCAAAAGAGAAGAAATTCAATTTTAAAAGAGCACTCAAGCGCACAGGCATTAATAGAAAACAGTAAAAAACAGCTTGCTAAAATAAAAAAACTGGGCAGAAATTCCGCCTGTCCCGTCTGTACTAGGCCTCTTTTGAATGAGTTTGACGAAGTTGTAAATTCGTTGACAAAAAATATCAATACATTAACCCAAAACAGTTTAAAAAAATTGACAAAAACTTTACAAGAAATTGACATTCAAATAGAGGAAAAACTCTCTGCAAAAACCGCACTAGAAAATGATTTAAAAAGAATTTACGGTAATTTAAAAACAATAGAAAGTTTAGAAAACCGTTTAAAAGATATTGAAAAAAAAGAGAAAGATGTTTTACAACAAGGATTAAAAAACAAAGATGAAATCAATAGGCTGGAGAAGATAAAATACAATCCCCAAGAGCACCAAAAAGTTGAAGATGAATTCAAACAGACAGAAGCGGTTTATAAAAAGCTCTTAACAGTTCAGAGATTAATTGAACAGATACCAAAAATAAAAGAGACAATAAATGAGCAAAAAAAAGAATTAAAAAATCTGCAAAAAAAGATTGAAACAGAAGAGAAAAATTTAAAAGAGCATAAATACAACCCAAAAGAGGAGGAGGATGCAAAAAAGGGTTACCAAGAGGTTTTAAAAAGCAAAGATGCCAAACAGACAGAAATAAAAAATTTAGAAGTAGAACTGGCAAAATTGAAAGAGCAGATAAATGCCCAAAACGGTATTTTAAAACAGAACAGCCAGCATAAACAAAAACTAAAAAGCAAAGAGCTTGACAGGGAAGATTATGAAAAAATCAAACTGCTTTTAACAGATTTCAAAAATAGAATAAACAGTAAAATAACTCCAAGAATAAGCAAAATTGCAAGTGATATGTTTTATGAAGTGACCGATGGAAAATACCAGCTTATAGAGGTTGATGAAGAGTTTAATTTTTATATTTATGATGAAGGCAAGCGCTATCCGATAGAGCGTTTCAGCGGCGGCGAAGTGGATTTGGCAAATCTTATTTTGCGTATTGCAATCTCTAAAACATTAAATGAATTAAGCTCAAATACAAATATCGGATTTTTGGCTTTTGATGAAATTTTTGGAAGCCAGGATGAACAGCGCCGCTATGCAATTATGGAAAGTTTTAACAAAATAAAAGAAAACTACCGTCAAATTTTCTTAATTTCCCATGAAAAAGAGATAAAAGAGATGTTTGAGAGGGTAATAGAGATGTAACCATCACCAGGAATGCTTTATGAAAAAATTTTTTCAAATCGAAAATTTTAAAGAAAATTTAACTCAGTTTCCTTTAAGTTTTTTATCTGGGCTCTATTTTTCCATTTTTATGGTTTTATCAATAGAGAGCGATGATAAAATTTTAAGCGAAAAACTTTTTTGTTACGGTGTAAGCGCTTTTTTGGCTCTATTCCTATTTGTATCACTTAAATTTTTAAAAGTTTCTAAAATTGTAAATCTTTTAGCAGTTGCCGCAACTGTATGGTTTGCAATCTATTTTGCATCTATAGAGAGTATCAGTATAAAAATTTACCTTTTTTTCTCGCTCTTTATAATGCTTTTTGTATCGCTTTTTTGGAGTTATCTTTATAAAAAAAGCTTCAGTAGCCTGCAGGAGTGGCAACATATCGATAAAGTAATATCATCTTTTGCGGCAACTGTTTTTTTTACACTTTTAATTTATGCCGGCGCTGCTCTTGCTCTTTTTGCTATAGATAAGCTTTTTGATATAAATATAGCTTCTAAAAGGTATGCAGAACTCTTTTTTATAACTGCAGGAGTCATTGGAAATAATATATTTTTAACTCTTTTAAGGAACAAGCCTTCAAAAAATGAGTTTAACCCAAATTTTGCATTAGAAGGTGCATCAGATGCGTTGGTGCTTGGTAGCAGGGGTGCTGGGGAAAAACGCAGGCGCACCCGGAGGGTGCGTCGAGGCTTTACTTCAGTGCCCATGCTGCCAATGACCAATGCAGATGATGTACCGGCTAATGCAAATTTTGGGTTTAAAATTAAAAAAATTATCAGCAATATTCTGCTTGGGCTCTCTTTGGTTTACTTTATCATTTTGTACATTTACACATTTTATATTGCACTCTCTTTCCAGCTTCCAAAAAATATATTAGCTTGGCTTATTACTGTATTTTCGGCATTTTCTATTGTAACACTGCTCTATTACACGCCCTACTTTAACAGTAAAACCCAAAAATATAAAAAGGTCTTTTTTATTGCCCTGCTTCCCCAAATTGCACTGCTTTTTTTTGCCCTTTTTATCAGAATAAATGAATACGGTATCACTATAAACCGTTATATGATAGCGCTTTATGGAGTGTGGATTTTATCTGTTTCGCTCTATTTTTTATTTGCCAAATCTCCAAAATATTCTGTTATTTTTTGCTTTTTTCCATTTTAATATTTATATCGCAGCTAACCCCTTTAAGCGCTTATAAAGTAAGCGAATATTCTCAAACAAAAAGATTAAAAAAATTAATACAAGAAAACACCCCCTTAAATAAAAGCTCTTTAAAAACAAAATATCAAATCTCTTCTACAATCTCTTATCTGCTAAATTACCACGGCATAGAACCGTTTAAAAAGATTTTTCCAAAATATGTTAAAGAGTACAAAAGCAAAAAAAGCTATGATTACCCCCGCAGAAAATGGTTTGGCTTTGAAAGATATTTAACTAGAAAACTCGGGTTTGAATATGTTTCAAAGTGGGATTATGAAAGCAATAATACAAATAGACCCAAAATAGTATATCTCTATTTAGGAAATAGCGTAATAGATATCAAAGGGTATGATTATCTCTTTAACGCCGACACCTCTTTTAACAATTTTAAACAAAAAAGCAAAATTGAACCAGCAGCCGCTTATATCTCTTTAGATAAAAAAACCATAACCGTAAAAGCAGAAAACAAAACTGTAACAGTAGGCTTAAAAAACTTTTTCGACAAATTAAGGCTTGATGTCAGCTTAACTAGTGATACAGATAAAAAAACAAAATGGGAAAAATTAACTTATGTTTTTGAAGACAGTTCCATTAAACTAAAATTAATCGTAACCCACCTGGAAATCTCACCCAAAAAAGAGATAGAAATTCTGCAGGCAAAAGTTTTATGCAAAATAAAACCCTAACCGCTCCCCTCGTCTCAAAGCTCTAGCTTTGGGATGCATACTGCAGTTCAAACACCCCAAATAAAGCTCCTATAACCAAAAATGATAAACTATCCTATGGGCATTTTTAATGGGGTCGTTGAATTTACACTTTTGTAACCAAAAAAGTAAATATTCAACGCCTCGTATCTCTCACTCTAAAAAAACTGCTATTGTCTTTCTTTCATTCTAAGTTTAAATTCTTGAAGAACATAATTATCTAGGGCATTTAAATCTTTATCCTCTTCATCAAGCAAATTTGCAGTTCCTGTTTCAGAGATTAATTTTTGCCCTTCATCCGAAAGCAGATAA
>JALVXO010000148.1 GCA_027022775.1 Campylobacteraceae bacterium | reverse complement strand
GATTCGCTGCTAGAAAACAGAAAAAAACTTATTGCCAAAAAAAGAGAGATTGCAGATATCTATTTTAATGAACTTGAGGGGGTTAAGCATATAACCCTGCCGCTTCGCAGCGAAAAGCACCCATACAGCTATTTTGTGGTAGAGGTAGATAAAAACCGCGACGCTTTTGCAAGGGAGTTAAAAGCGCTTGGCATAGAGGTGGGGCTGCACTATATTCCGCTCAATTTTACAACATATTATAAACAGAAATACGGTTTAAAGATTTTCAGCTTCCCAAATGCATTAAGCGCTTATCAAAAAATAATGTCTTTGCCGTGTCATGGAAAAATGACCCAAAAAGATGCGCTTTGTGTCTGTGATGCAGTTAAAAAGGTGGCAAGCAGTCATATATGATACAGTTTTTTGAAAGAATATATTTTAATCCCAGAAAAAGCGACTATATTTTTATTGCGCTGCTATTTCCACTCTCTTTGCTTTACGGGGCAGCAGCTTTGGCAAAGAGAGTTTTTACAAAACCAAAAAATTACGGAAAAAAGATAATAAGCATTGGAAATTTAACTGTCGGAGGCAGCGGCAAAACCCCTTTTGCTATATCTTTAATTAACTTTTTAAACTCCAAAGGTTTAACTGTTACATATATCTCCAGAGGTTACGGGCGCAAAAGCAGCGGGCTTGTTGAGGTAAAAAAGGATGGCAAAATTTTGTGCAATGTTTATCAAAGCGGCGATGAAGCGATGCTAGTTGCAAAGAGATGCAGCTGCGATGTTATAGTAAGCGAAGATAGAATAAAAGCGATAAAAAAGGCTGCGGGAGATGTGATTGTTTTAGATGATGCTTTCAGTAAAGCAGATATTGAAAAATTTGATATTCTGCTTGAGCCAAAAGAGGTAAAAAACCGCTTCTGTTTGCCTGCAGGCCCTTTTAGAGAGTTTAGCTTTATAAAAAACAGAGCCGATTTAATTTTAAAAGAGGGGACCGATTTTAAACGCGAAGTGGAGTTTGAAAATTTAAAAGAGAGAATGCTTCTGCTTACTGCTATCTCCAATCCAGCGCGATTAGAACCTTTTTTGCCAAGGGGTGTTGTGGGAAAAATTTACTTAAAAGACCATGCCTATTTTGAAAAAAAGCAAATTTTAGATAAAATGCGGCAGTTTAATGCCCAGTCTGTTTTGGTGACCCAAAAAGATTTGGTAAAACTGGAGCATTTAAATTTAGAGTGCTCAGTAATAAAATTAAATTTGAAAATAGAGCAGAGGGTTTTGGATGAGATATTTGATGAGGTTGAAGGCAGAAGGGCGAAGGTTGAAGGGCGTAGGTAGAAGAAAATGCAGTTATCCCCTCCTTCTCCCTTCAGCCTTCAACCTTCACCCTTAAAAAAAAAGGATAAACTTTGAAAGATAATATTCAGACTGTTCAAACGCTTCTTGATGCGCTCCCTTATATCAAGAAGTTTAGAGATAATATTATTGTAATAAAATATGGCGGTTCGGCGCAAACAAGCGAAGAGTTAAAAGCCAAATTTGCCCAGGATATCGCGCTTTTGCATACTGTGGGGATGAAGCCGGTTGTTGTTCACGGAGGCGGCAAAAGCATTACGAGCCTGCTTAAAGATTTAAATATAGATACCCATTTTATAGACGGGCAGAGAGTAACGACAGAGCCGGTAATGAGAATTGCCGAAATGGTATTAAGCGGCGAAGTGAATAAAGATATTGTTTCACTTTTAAATTCGCACGGCGCTAAAGCGATAGGAATTTCCGGCAAAGATGCCGATTTTATAACAGCTGTTCCAAAAGATTCCGAAAAATTCGGATATACCGGAACAATTAAAGATATCAATCCTGAAATTGTTTTAAATATGCTAAAAGACGGATTTATTCCGGTTATTGCGCCGATTGCAAGCGGCGGGAAGCTTGGGCATCCGGGATTTAACATAAATGCCGATTTGGTAGCAAGCCGCGTTGCAGTAGCTTTGAAAGCTAGAAAAGTGCTCTTTTTGACAGACACTCCTGGGGTTTTGGATAAAAACAAAAATTTAATTAACACTTTAACAATAAGACAGACCGAAGAGTTAAAAAAAGATGGAACAATTATAGGCGGAATGGTGCCTAAAGTGGATGCCTGCATAGAGGCTTTAAGAGGCGGTGTAAAAAAAGCTCACATTATAGACGGCCGGCAAGAACACTCGCTGCTTTTAGAGATTTTAACCAGCAGCGGGGTTGGCACTTGTATTGGTTTATAAATTTTGATATAATTTCGCTTAAATTTTTTGCAGGATAAAGAAT
>JALVXO010000147.1 GCA_027022775.1 Campylobacteraceae bacterium | reverse complement strand
GTAGTGCTCCACCAACGGAGCGTAGAGCTGATCTTTCCCTTTTTTGTCTATGATGATAACGTTGATTTTCATGAGCGGCTCCAAAAATTTCGTTATTGTACCGCTTTTTGCTACAATTTGCACCATAGAATTCCAAGGAGCGTAGTGTGAATAATATACAACTTGGTATCTACCCCCTAACCTATGAGGATGTAACGAATCCATCTATTTTGCTCACCCGTATCTACCCTGATATGGAGCGTAACTACTACTGGAGTGAAGACTTTTCCGCTGCATTCTATATTGCTCAGGCAAAAGCCGGATTTATTGCTGTAACAGATATCTATGAAGGCAGAGAACTGCTGCTTCCCGAAATACAGTTCTCCTATGCCCTGCTTCACTTTGAAAATCTTCATATCAGCAAAAAGGTCAAAAAACTGCTTCGCAAAAAAAATCTGAAACTGCAGTTTACCTCTGATATCCATCCGATTGCTGAAAAGATCCGTGCCCACCATAAACAGTGCTGGCTGACAGAGCGTTACGAACAGACACTGCTTCAGACACGGCACATACGGGAAGATTTTCAGATACTGGGCTGTTACATAGAAGAGAATGGTGAAATGGCAGCGGGAGAGATAGGCTACATCATCGGCAACACCTATACCAGTCTCAGTGGTTTCAGTAGCAGGGAAAAACGCTTCAAAAACTACGGCACTGCCCAGCTTGTCCTGCTTGCACGCTACTTACAGGAGAACGGCTTTGCCTTTTGGAATCTGGGACAAAGCTATATGCCCTACAAGTTTGCCCTTGGTGCAAAACAGTACGAAAGGGGTGATTTTCTCAAACTCTGGTTTGAACATACTTAAATGCCTGATACCCAATATCCTATTGTTTTCCAAAATCATATTTAAAAAAATAAAAGTATAAATAGATAATTTAGTATAAAATGTTATTTTTCAGCAATATTTTTATCTTATAATAACCATAAAATAAATTGTTTGTATCATATTCTATTTAGCAAAACTACTTTACATATTATTCAAAAGAACTTTAACATAAGTATAAAAAGGGCTTTCTTGTCTATTCAACCAAAATTCAAAGAGCTTATGCTTGCATCTTTCAATGTTGAGTCATACAATCCTGAACACACCAGGATGCTTATGCTCAATGCTTTTCTTTTTATTACACTTGTAACCGATAGTATTCTTTTTCTTTTCAATCTTATATTGTCACATAATTATAGTTTGTCAATAGTCCATTTAGGTATTGGTATACCTATCTTTTATGGTCTTATTCTTTTACGAAAGAAAAAGAATTATCGTCTCGCTTCTTATCTCAGCACCTTGATTCTTTTTTTGGGCTATCTTACACTCATTGCAGTACTCAAAGGCGAACACTTCAGTATGATATGGAGTTACTTTTTTGCTCCTTTCAGCATGATCATCCTTGGAGCAAGAAAAGGGCTTTTTATCTCCATCATTTTTCTCTTTTTTGCCCTGAGCCTCTCCTATACCGGTGTGGGTACATGGATGCAAGGACTGTGGGATCTTGCAAGCTATATACGTTTTGCTATTTCACAGATCGTTATGCTCTACGTTATCTACGCCATCACCAACAGCAACGAAAAAGCCTATGAGAAGATTAGATCATTACGTCAGCGGGAACTGGCACAACTGAAACTTTTTGAAAAACTTTCCATCACTGACCCACTTACTTCTCTGTACAACCGCCGTTCTCTTGATGAAATTTTTCCAAAAGAGTTCTACGCAGCACAGCGAGAAAAAAAATACTTTGCATATCTGCTGCTTGATCTTGACTACTTTAAACATTATAATGATAGATACGGACATAATAAAGGAGATGATGTCATTAGGGAAGTTGCCGCATTGATTAAAAAGACATGCAAATATGCATTCCGCATAGGAGGAGATGAGTTCTCCGGCATACTTATTGCAGACTCTTCTGAAAAAATCAAAAAACGAGTCAACAATCTTCGTCGGAAAGTATATGATCTCAAAATAGAACACAGCCAAAACCCTATTGCTCCCTATGTTACCTGCTCGATCGGTGTACATATTGTTCAGGCTTATGAATACGATTTTATTGACATTTACAATAATGCCGATACAGCACTCTATAAAGCAAAAGCACAAGGACGTAATAAGGTTGTCTATCTTTAGTATTCTCCTTTTTAGGATAAATTATACTAAAATACGCTTCATGAAATCGCAAGCCAACCCCAAAAAGATCCTCTTTGTCTGTCTTGGAAACATCTGCCGCAGTCCCCTTGCAGAAGGCATTGCCCAAAC
>JALVXO010000146.1 GCA_027022775.1 Campylobacteraceae bacterium | reverse complement strand
TGAGATCTGACAATGAAGGGTATATTTATCTGGATAATATATCCAATATGGTTGCTCAAAGAGTTGACTATTCTCAAGACACAATGGGAGATTGGGGTCCGGTAGTAGGCGGATATATGGATGTTCCTCCATCATCAAACGGACAGACGCATACCTTGTATTTTAAAGTCCATAACCATTGCGGACCAAGCGGAGGAGCAGTTAAAGGAACGCTGCACTTTAGAGGGCATCTTGGACCTTGTGAAGGCGCAAAATAACCCTGTGCCGCAGCAGTTTTATTATGCTGCGGCAATTTTGTATATAAAAATTTCAATATATTCATAAGATGAGTTTATGTTCTATAGGCTTCATATACCTTTAAAATTAAAATTATCCCATAAAATGGCATTATTGTTTATTAAAACTTTCTATATTTTAATCGCTTTTAGGTATAATTGCAGAAAATGTTATTAAGGAATTAAATGCATATACATTTTATCGGAATTGGAGGTATCGGGCTTTCGGCTTTGGCTAAGTTTTTAGCGGGGCAGGGGGTTAAGATTAGCGGCAGTGATATTGCAAAGAGTGAAATTACTGATGATTTGGCTATAAATTACGGGGCGCAAATTACCATCCCTCACCATCCAGATGCGGTAGAGGGTGCGGATATGGTTATACATTCGGCAATTATACGCCCAAACAATGTAGAGTTTAAAAGGGCAAAAGAGCTAGGCATAGAGCTTCTTGCAAGAAAAGAGGCGCTTAAATTTATCTTAAAAGATAAAAAGGTTTATGCAGTTGCCGGGGCGCACGGCAAAAGCACAACTTCTGCAATTTTGGCTTCGATTTTGCAAGAGAGCAATGCGCTTATTGGGGCTATTAGCAAAGAGTTTAAATCCAATGTGCGCACCTTTAAAAATTCTGAAGTGGTTTTTGAAGCGGATGAGAGCGATGCCAGTTTTTTAAACTCCAACCCTTACTTGGCAATTGTTACCAATGTTGAGCCTGAACATATGGAGTATTATGAGTATGATGAAGAGCGTTTTTACAACACATACCGCCAATTTTTGGAGTTGGCTAAAATAAGGGTTTTAAACGGTGAAGATGAGTTTCTAGCAAAACAAAATGATTTGGAAAATATTTATTTATACCCGTCAAATGATATTAAAAACTTAAAGTATATTATAATCGACGGAGAGCCGCATACAAGTTTTGAATTGAAAGAGTGGGGCAGGTTTGAGGTTTTTGGAATCGGGTATCATATTGCAATAGATGCTGCACTGGCGGTTATTGCTGCGCACACTTTAGGTATGGATATAGATTTAATCCGGCAAAATCTGCTTAAATACAGAGGGATTAAAAAGCGTTTTGATGTTATTCAAAAAAACGGAATGGTTGTAATAGATGATTACGGCCACCACCCTACAGAGATTAAAGCCACTTTAAATTCAATTAAAGAGTATGCAAAACTGCTTGGAATCAAAAAAATTTACGCAATTTGGCAGCCGCATAAATATACCCGCACTATCGATAACCTGCAAGGTTTTGTAGAGTGTTTTGAAGGGGTTGACGAATTGACGATTCTGCCTATATGGGCAGCTGGCGAAGTTAAAATCGATATAGATTTAAAAGGCGCATTTAGGCACTATTCGCCATTTATGGCAAACAGAGTCACCCGCCGCGACAATAAGGTGCTGGTTTTAGATGAAAACGGTGAAGTTATGAGAAAATATAAAGATAATCTGGTAGTAGCTTTCGGCGCAGGGGATATTACATATCAGATAAGGGGTGAAAAGTAGGTTCGGTTTACCGACCAATTTCCTCGTTCCGCTTCTCCCGATGCGGAATGCATACTCCCATTGAGGAACACCATATAAGTCATCAATAACTGCATAAATCAAAACAACGCAAAGCCAATCAGCAGTAACGCTCCACATCAGGAGATATAGAGCGAGTTTAGAGGCTGTGAAAAAACTTAGGATTTCTTGGAAGTGAGACTTTAGTCTCACAAAAATGTTACCAATAAATGGCAAAAAAGGATGAGGCTAAAGCCTTATTTCCGTTGTTTTCTAAGTTTTTTCACACTCTCTTAGCTTTGGCTAGCCTTTAAAAAAGTTTTGCACAATCTCACTTCTTTAAAGCCTATTTATGGTGTATCCTTATATCGCAACAAGTCTATTTTATAATGCCGTAATTTGGCTCTGCTATTGTGCAGTGGTCTCTGTAATAGTGGTGCAACTATTGCGAAATTGTAGCTTTATGGTATAATATGCAAAAAGTAAGGAAAAAATAGATGGAGGATATTCGTTATAAGCAGAGATTTGAA
>JALVXO010000145.1 GCA_027022775.1 Campylobacteraceae bacterium | reverse complement strand
GACCTTTCGCTGCTTGATACAAAAAGCAGGCTTTTAAAGCTTTTGCTAAAAAATATTGAAACAATCAATACAAAAGGGGTTGATATTTTAGACAAACTTTCACACTCCGAAATAGCCACACTTATTGGAACGGTGCGCCACATTATCGACAGGCACATAAAAGAGTTGAAAAAAGAGGGTATATTAGAAGATAAAAAAAGGGTAGTGGCGCTTAAAAATGCTCAAAAAGTTTTAAAAATGTTGGAAAACTACTGAAATATTAACATTGCTTTAAGAGTAAAAAGTTTATAATAACCCTGCTACATGTAATGCTTACAATCCTAAACAGCGTATTGGAATCTGCCGATACAGTTTAGGTGAGCATGAAATGCTACATAAACTTCATATAAATTTAAGAGGATACATGAACGATTCAAAACAGCAAACAAGAGTCAGTTCTAATGGAACATATAGAAAACAGCACCAGAGAACACATATACCTGTTGAGGGTTACACATTAGAAGACCTTCAGGAAGAGCCTTTAGAAAAACTTGTGCAGATTGCCCAGGAGCTGGGGGTTGACAACCCAAATGAGCATCAGCGGAAAGATTTGATTTTTGAAATTTTAAAAGCGCAGGTAAGCCAGGGAGGGTATATTTTATATACCGGAATTTTAGAAATAATGCCTGATGGATACGGCTTTTTGCGCTCTATAGACGGCAATTTTGCAAACTCAAGCAATGATACTTATGTAAGTTCGACGCAAATTAAAAAGTTTGCACTGCGCAACGGGGATGTGATAACCGGACAGGTAAGACAGCCAAAAGATCAAGAGAAATATTACGCTCTTTTAAAAATAGAAGCAATAAACTATATGCCTGTAGAGCAGGCGAAACAGAGACCTCTTTTTGATAACCTTACACCATTGTATCCGCAAGAGCAGCTTAAGTTAGAGTATAATCCGGTTAAATTAACAGGGCGCGTAATTGACCTTTTTGCCCCGATTGGCAAGGGTCAGCGCTCTTTGATTGTTGCACCTCCAAGAACCGGTAAAACCGAACTTTTAAAAGAGATAGCGCACGGTATTACTCACAATAATCCTGATGTAATTTTAATGGTTTTGCTTGTAGATGAGCGCCCAGAAGAGGTAACAGATATGCAGCGCTCGGTTAAAGGCGAGGTTTACAGCTCCACTTTTGATATGCCGGCTCAAAACCATGTGCGCACTGCAGAAATGGTTATAGAGAGGGCAAAAAGACGGGTAGAAGCCGGGCAGGATGTTGTAATTTTGCTAGATTCTATTACTAGGCTGGCGCGCGCTTACAATACTGTAACTCCAAGCTCTGGAAAGGTTTTATCGGGCGGGGTTGATGCAAATGCGCTCCATAAGCCTAAAAGATTTTTCGGTGCGGCAAGAAATATCGAATTTGGCGGCAGTTTGACAATTGTTGCCACAGCGCTTATAGATACCGGTTCTAAAATGGATGAAGTTATTTTCGAAGAGTTTAAAGGAACCGGAAACTCCGAAATTGTATTAAGCCGCCACATTGCAGAGCGCAGAATTTATCCTGCAATTGATGTTACGAAATCTGGCACAAGAAAAGAGGAGCTTTTGCTCGATGCTACCACTATGCAAAAAGTTTGGGCTATCAGAAATGCTATGCAGGGAATGGAAGAGGTAGAAGGGCTGCGCTTCCTTTATAAAAAGATGCTCAATACCAAAAGCAATGAAGAGTTTCTCTCTATAATGAATGAAGGCGCATAAGGCTGCCTGTGCGTGTAGGTGTTTTCGATTCTGGTGCTGGCGGGCTTACGGTTGCTAAATCTCTGCTGGAAAACCCGCTTTTTGAAGAAATTGTTTACTACGGCGATACAGCCCGCGTTCCTTACGGGCCAAAAGATTCAAACACAATTATAAGATACGGCCTGGAGGCTATAGAGTTTTTTAACAATTTCGACATAGATGTTTTAATAACAGCTTGCAACACAGTCAGCGCTTACGCTTTAAACGATATGCGCCAAAAGGCAAAATATCCGGTTTACGGGGTAATTGAGCCTGGAATTTGGGCGCTTGCAAATAAAATAAAAAGGCAGGATGCAAATATTTTAATTATTGGAACCCGCGCTACAATAAATTCGGGGGAATATCAGAAAAATCTTCAAAACCTTGGCTTTAAAAATTTAACCTCTATTCAGACAGGAATGCTTGTGCCGATAGTAGAAGAGGGGATTTTAGAGGGTCCGGTTTTGGATGAAATGTTAAATCACTATTTTAACAGCATTAAAACCCCAGATGCCATAATTCTTGGCTGCACACACTTTCCGCTGATTTCTAAAGCTATAAAAAATTACTTTAATAGCCGCCCTGTATTAATACATTCAGGCGAAGCTATAGTAGAGTATCTTCTCCATAAAGGCTATAAAAAAACCGATAAAAAACCGGAAATTACAATTTATGCTTCCGATAATGTTGAAGGGTTACGAAATATCTCAAAAAAATGGCTTTAATACATTTATTTTCCAGTTTTAATATTATTTAAGATAAAACAGTTTTTTATATGTTATAATATTAAAAATAGAATCATTGATTGGTTCAAAATGGAGGAAGAGAAATGAAAAACTTAAAAACATCATTATCTACAATTTTTTTGTTAACTACTCTTGTTTACAGCGGCGGTGGAATAGAACCAATCGAACCTGCAACAGATGTTTTTGCAAAACCTGATGCAAACAGTACTCTCAATAGCAAGGATAGGTCTTTATATATGCCTAGAATAATAACGCCAGAGCCTTTAAAAAGCGGGTTTTATGCTGGTATGGGGCTGGCGCTCTCTTCGCTTGCTGCAGATACATCCACTTCGTTATTCTCTTATAAAGATAAAAATAACCGTATGACTGATCTCTCTGTAGTTGCAGGTTACAATTTTAATAAATATCTTTCGGCAGAAACAAGGGCATTGATTTCTGCTGCTTATGCAAATGGTGTGGATTTTAAAAGTTTAAGTCTATTTTTAAAACCGAAATACCAAATTTATAAAAATACAAATATCTACTCTTTAATTGGTGTAGGCAAAGTGATGGCAAACAGTATTCAAGATACCAGTTTGAAAAGCTATAAAACATCAATGCAGGTTGGAGTAGGGGTAGATTATAAATTAAAAAATAATTTTAAACTTTTTACCGATTACACTTATCTTGGCAAAAACAGAAACGGCAAATATGGCGGTGTTAAAGCAGTATTGCGTTCATCTGCATTAACAACAGGAATTTCTTACGACTTTTAATCACCTACAAAATAAAACTCTTCCAGCCCTTCCAGGAAGGCTTGGAGGGTTTTGTTGCTGCACTCTTTGAATTTGGGGTGGGTGTTTGAGCGGAACATATCTTTAATTGTGCTTTTGCTTATTTTGTAATCTGCCAATTCAAAAATTATTGCAATTTCATACTCTTTTAAATTGAGCGCTGCCCTTATTTTTTTTAAAATTAAATTATTGTCTAAAACCACATCTTCTGGCGTAGCTGTTTGGCTTTTTCCTCTTTTGTAAGATATTAAACCGTCTAAAAAGACCCCCAGCTCTTCATAAGTTGCATTGGCACTGTTTTTTTTAGAGCGCTTTTTTAAAATAGTATCCAGCCGCTCAAGTGTTATTGGAAACTCTTCTAATTCATAAATATGCTGTATCTGCCTGCGGTTTAAATTTAACGCATCTTTTAAAGCTCTGATAATTTCACCAGGTTTCATTTTTTTAAGCTCCTCTGTTTGGAATACTGAATGCGGAATATGGAATAATCCACGGTTTTTGTGTATTGGTTACTGGTATATTGGGAGAGGTGTTAAATTTTCCAATATACCAATAACCAGTTAACCAGTCAACCAAAATCCCTGGATTCCCGCTTTCGCGGGAATGACGGCTAGCCTGGCATCCTGTCATTCCTAGCTTGACCAGGAATTTACGGTTTATCAAACCGATATGTTTTGCTTCCATTCTTTCAGGTGACATAACGTTAAAACGTCGGGGTGAGGACACCCCGACATACATTCGGATTACAGAAAATATTTTTTGCTGCCAGAAAAGAAACGCAATTTGTCATTCCGTGCAGAAAACTGAAAGCGGAAAACGGAAAACTGTAAATATTTTTTATTACCGTTTTCTGTTCTCTGCTATCTGTTTTCTGAATGAATCCACGGTTTTTGAAACAGATATGTTTTGCATCTTGTCTTTTAAGCAGCAAAACATCAAAATGTCGGGGTGAGGGCACCCCGACCTACGTTCGGATTATTGGCTTTTGGCTTTGAGCTTTACGCTTTAAGCTTATTTAGCAACTTTGCTTACAGCTTCTTGTAAATCCTGTTTGGTTAAAATTAGAAGGTTAATACACTCTTGCTCTTTTACATTATGTTTTAAACTCCAATATTCCGGGTCGGTGTATGCAACATGGGTTTTTCCGTTAATTTCGTTATATATTGTGATTTTAAGCGGAAATTCAAGTGCAATTGAGGGGTTGCAGCTGATAAGTTTTGTAGATATTTTACTGTTTATAATCTCTACGGTTTTGGTAGGGTAGAGCATCTTTTTTAAATTGAGTGCCTCTTTTTCATGGTCGAAACTGGCTACAAATCTGTAATTTTTTGGCTTTAGGGCATTTAAAATTATCTCTATTGTTTTATTGTTGTCATACCGGCTTATTTCATCTTTTACAAATTTGCTTTTTGCATGTTTTGTCTTCTCGGAGCATCCGCTTACCATTAAAACCGCAGCCAGTGCCGCTAAAATAGTTTTTTTCACAATCCTCTCCTACACATTAAATCTAAAGTGCATCACATCGCCGTCTTGCACAATGTAATCTTTGCCCTCCAGTCTCATTTTTCCAGCCTCTTTTGCTCCCGCTTCTCCGCCATATTTAATAAAATCTTCATAACTGATAACTTCGGCTCTAATAAATCCTTTTTCGAAATCGTTATGGATTACCGCAGCAGCTTTTGGCGCGGTTGTCCCTTTTTTAATTGTCCAGGAGCGTACCTCTTTAACACCTGCTGTAAAGTAACTCATTAATCCCAGTTTATCGAAACCTTTTTTTATAATCTGATCCAGTCCGGACTCTTTAACTCCTAGCGATTCAAGCATTTCCTGTTTCTCTTCTTCATCAAAGCCGACCATCTCTTCTTCGATTTTTGCGCAAAGTTTAATAACTTCCCTGTTACGCTTAGCGGCATACTCTTTTAGCGCTTTTACATACTCATTATCTTCGGCAAGCGAATCTTCATCTACATTTGCACCGTAAATAATCTCTTTTGCAGTAAGCAGGCGCAGCTCTTTTATTAAAGTTTTAAATGCATCGCTGTCATTTTCGAAAGTGGAAGCGGGCTGTTCGTTTTCTAAATGTTTTAGCAACTCCTGAGCAACCTCTAATTGGGCTTTTGCATTTTTATCGCTGCCTTTTGCCTTTCTTTGAAGGTTGGCAATTCTCTTTTCGAGCGATTCTATATCGGCAAGCAGAAGTTCAGTTTCGATAATTTCAATATCGCGTACCGGGTCAACGCTGCCTTCTACATGGGTGATATTTTCATCATCAAAGCAGCGCACAATTTGCAAAATCACCTCTGTCTCTTTAATATTGCTTAAAAATTTATTTCCAAGTCCTTCACCTTTGCTAGCCCCCTTAACAAGCCCCGCAATATCGACAAAATCGATTGTGGAGTATTGAATTCTTTGCGGATTTACAATTTTTGCCAATTCATCAAGCCTTTTATCGGGCACTGGAACTACCGCTTTATTCGGTTCTATCGTGCAAAACGGATAGTTTGCACTCTCTGCATTTTGAGCTTTTGTAAGCGCATTGAAAGTTGTAGATTTACCCACATTAGGCAGCCCGACCAAACCAATACCTAAACCCATTTATCTCTCCATTTAACTTTTTCTGCAATTATACCGGGTTTATTTTAACCCAAAGTGTTATTGCTGTTTCAAAGCTACACAAAAATATATAATTTAGTGCATTAGTCAATAAATGAATATTTATTCATAGTAACTTAAATGAAACTGATTTAAAATAGTGAATGAATATTCAAGTTAAAGGAGAAGTAATGCCGGGTGATAGAATAGAGTCTATAAAGAGCCTATTTACAGCCAAGAGTGCCAAAGTCGAAACCAATAAAGGTGAGCAGTATTATCAAAAACTGTATGCTCAATGTCGCGCCAGACTAGATAAATTAAAAAGTATGGCTCCTGTAGGAAGCAATATTAAAATTAAAGAGGTAATTGAAGAGGAGGGGGTTAACAGAAGAGATTTTCTTAAATGGGCATCTGCCACTACTGCAATGTTAATGCTTCCGGCTTCTTTTACTCCGCTGGTTGCAGAAGCGGCAACATTAATGAACAGGGTGCCGGTTATTTGGATTGAGCTTCAAGACTGTGCAGGCAACTCAGAAGCGCTTTTAAGAAGCGACGGACCAAAAATTGATGAAATTTTACTTGATATTATCTCTTTGGAGTTCCACGAGACGCTAATGGCTCCATCTGGTCATCAAGCTGAAAAACAGCTTGAAGATGCAGTTAAAACATTTAAAGGAAAGTATATTCTGTTTGTGGAAGGCTCTGTTCCTATGGGAATAGACGGGCATTTTGGAACAATTGGTGCAAAAGCGGAAACTTTTATAGAGCATTTAACAAAATTGGCAAATGATGCGGCTGCTGTTGTTGCGGTAGGTTCTTGCGCAACATTTGGCGGCGTTCCTGCTGCGGCTCCAAATCCGACTGATGCGAAAGGTGTTATGGAGGTTGTTCAAGGCAAACCGATTGTAAATATTCCTGCCTGTCCTGCAAACCCTTCGAATATGGTTGGGGTGCTGCTGCATTATGTATTGACAGGGCAGCTTCCAGAGCTAGATTCTCTGCTTCGTCCTAAATTCGCATTTGGATATAGAATTCACGATAATTGCGAAAGAAGAGCACACTTTGATGCGGGCGAATTTGTAGAAGAGTGGGGTGATGAGGGTGCTAAGAATAACTTCTGTCTATACAAAATGGGTTGTAAAGGTCCTATGACATTTAACAACTGTTCTATCATCAGATATAACGAAGGTGTTAACTGGCCGGTCGGTGTTGGACGCGGTTGTATTGGATGTAGTGAACCTGATTTTTGGGATAAATATGCGTATGAGCGCCCAATGGCAAATGCCAATATCAAAGCACCAACAGGCGGCGTAGAGAAAAGTGTTGACGAATTTGGTTTAGGTTTACTTACAGCAGCAGGTATTGGCATTGGAATTCACGCAGCAGCAAGTGCAATAGCAGGCAAAAAAGATAATCAAGGAGAGGCATAATGGCTAAAAAACATATTATTGTTGACCCAATTACAAGAATTGAGGGGCATTTGAGAATAGAAGCGATATTTGAAGATAATAAAATTGTAGATGCTTACTCATCTTCTACAATGTTTAGAGGAATTGAAACAATTATGAAAGGGCGCGACCCTAGAGATTGCGGTTTAATGGCAATGAGAATTTGCGGTGTGTGCACCGGAACACATTATCAAAGAAGTATCGAAGCAGTTGAAGATGCTTTTAAAATTACAATTCCAAAAAATGCTAGACTTGTAAGAAATCTAATTCAGGGCGCTTTGTATGTTCATGACCATTTGGTTCATTTTTATCACCTGCATGCGCTTGATTTTGTTGATGTTGTTTCAGCTACAAAAGCAGACCCAGAACTTGCTGCAAAAGAGGCTAAAAAATGGGCAGATATTGCGGGATATAAACCATATTTTAGCGGTGCAGATGATTTTAAAGCAGTAAAAGAGAGAATCATTAAATTTGTAAAACAAGGACGGCTTGGTATTTTTGGAAATGGATATTGGGGCAATCCAAGTTATAAACTAACTCCAGAACAAAATCTTGTAGCTGTTACGCACTATCTAAAAGCGCTTGATATTCAAAGAGATTTAGCTAAGATGCAAGCAATTTTTGGTGGTAAAAACCCGCATCCACAATCTATTGTTGTAGGAGGCGTTACTTGCGTGCAAGATATTCAAAACCCGGCAAGAATTGCTCTTTTTAAACAGTTGCTTAAAGATGGAGTTGAATTTATTAAGGGTGCATATTTGCCAGATGTTTATATGGCTGGAACGATGTATAAAGATGAAGCTACCGATAAAGATGCTACATATAAAGGTGTAGGCGGAACTGGCGGCGGGCTTTTAAGTTATATGAGTTACGGAGACTTTAGACTTGATGATACCGGCTTTTATAAGTCGGCTCTTCTTTTCCCTAGCGGGCTTGTTTTAGACGGTGATTTAACTAAATTGCATAAATTGGATACAAGCAAAATAACCGAAGATGTTACCCACTCTTGGTACAAAGGCACAGGTAAGCCGGAACACCCTTATGAAGGAACTACAATACCTCATTACACCGGATTAGAGAAAAAAGAAGACGGATATGCATACCTTAAAACAAAAGAGAAATATTCGTGGATTAAATCACCAAGATATGACGGCAAGGCTGTAGAGGTTGGCCCGCTTGCAAGAATGGTGGTAGGGTATGTGGCTGGAGATGCAAGAATTAAAAAATATGTAGGAAATTTCTTGAAGCGTTCAGGACTTCCTATAGAGGTGCTCTTTTCTACAATCGGAAGAACAGCAGCACGCGCAATTGAGACTGAATTAATGGCAGATGTTATGTTTGAGTGGATTGATGAACTTGCAAAAAATGTTGCAAGCGGAGATTTAAGCACATGGACAGAGTTTGATTTTGAAAAGGTTTCTAAAGATACAAAAGGTGTAGGGCTTGCAGAGGCGCCGCGCGGAGCATTAGGGCATTGGGTAAAAATTAAAGACGGCAAAGTTACAAATTATCAAGCAATTGTTCCATCTACATGGAATGCAGGTCCTAGAGACGGCAAAAACCAAATGGGAGCTTATGAAGCAGCATTGATTGGAACAAAAGTGGCAGACCCTGAGCAGCCTTTAGAAATTGTAAGAACAATCCACAGCTTCGACCCTTGTATTGCTTGTGCAGTGCATGTTGTCGATACAAAAGGCAAGGAGTTAGCAGTTTACAAAGTTGATCCTACCTGCGCATTCTAAAGGAGTTTGCTATGAAAAAAGGATACAAAAAAGTAGAAAGAATGACCGGTGCGATGAGATTAATCCACTGGGTCAATTTTTTCTCGATGATAGTAGCAATTGCAACAGGGCTCTATATAGCTGCGCCATACTATCAGACTCTTATTGCAGAGCCTGCGGTTAATAAATATGTAATGGCGTGGAATAGATGGGGGCATTTTATAGTTGCGATTATTTTTGATGTTACATCAATTGTAGTTGCATATCTTTATTTCTTCTCAAGATTTGAGAAACCTTATAAGAAGGTGTTGCCAACAGCTAAAAATATTAAAGAGTTTTTTGCGGTTTTAATGAATTTAATCACATTAAACAGAAGCAAAAATTTTGATAGTAGCCATAGTGACAGTTTTAATACGGTATATTTTACGATATTCCATCTGCTTTTAGCATGGATGCTCTTTACCGGTTTACAGCTGTATGTTCATGGATTAGAGAGCGGGCAAAGCTCTATTGGAACCTGGTGGCCGGCTCTTTTGCATCTGGCAACCGATTGGACAATTCCTGTAAGCCATGCATTGGTTGGCAGTTCCGGTGGTGTGGCAACAATTATGGATGTTAGAATCTCTCATCATGCTACAATGTGGCTGATTATTGTTTGGGTTGTTTTTCATATCTATTACCAGGTTTGGAGAACAATTTTCTGGCAAGAAGGGGATATTGCCATTGCATTTGGCGGCAGTAAATTTGTAAAAGAAAATGACAAAGCACAAAGCTAAAAGCGCAAAGCTAATTGTGCGGCTTTGCCGCTATTAACCCAAAATTTGCATTAGCCGATACATCATCTAATGCAAAATTTGGGTTTAAAGGAAAAATTAAGTGAAAATAGCATTAGTTGGAATGGGTAATATTATGTTTTGCGATGAAGGGCTTGGAACCTATTTAGCAAAATATATAGAGGCAAATTATGAAATACCCGATAACTTAGAAATTGTTGACGGCGGCTTGCTTGGATTTGGATTAATGAGCTAC
>JALVXO010000144.1 GCA_027022775.1 Campylobacteraceae bacterium | reverse complement strand
GCAGAGTTTCGCTATATGAAGGTCAGAGAGTAACTTACCAAATAGGCGAAGGTTTAAAAGGCCCTCAAGCTGAAAATGTAACCCCATTAAATTAAGCTCTTTTGAGCTTAATTGCTTCTTTTTTGCTACTTTTTACTTTTACCTCTTTATGATAAAATATCTGCTCACAATTAATTAACTCAAAATGTATATTGGTTATTTGTCAATATAAATATAATGAGGTAAAGATGAAAATATTAAAAAAATATTTAAAAGAGTTTTTGGTTATAACCGTTACAATATTTACAGTATCTAATTTAATCGGTTATTTTAGAAGCAGAGATGTGCAGGTTATAGGCAATTTAGAGGCTGTTAGGAGCGCTATAACAATTAATGGACAAAAAGTTGGCTCTTTAATTAAACCAGACAAGCCGCTTGTAATAAACTTTTGGGGAACATGGTGCCCTGTCTGCGCCCGTGAAGTGTATAATATTTCATCTCTTTCTAAAAACAAAGATTTTACCCTAATAACCGTAGCAGTAAATAGCGGAAGCGATGAAGAGATAAAAAAATATATGCAGGAAAAGGGTGTAAATTATACCGTAATTAACGACAAAAACGGCGCTTTGGCAAAAAGATTTAAAATTACAACCTACCCTACTACGGTTTTTATAAGCAGCAGTGGCAAAAAGGTTATAAAAGACAGCGGCTACTTAACCAAGCCTGGGTTTTTGGCGCGAGTAAAAATGGTTGGGGATTGAGTTTGAAGTTTGAAGTATGGAGAGTTAAATGCAAAGTGGATTAACTATCGAAATATTAAATTCCCTCCCCTCCCCTTGTTGGGTTTTAGAAGAGGAATTGCTAATTAAAAATTTAGAAATATTAAAAAATATAAAAGATAAAACGGGAGTAAAAATTCTTTTGGCACTAAAAGGTTATGCCCTATGGCACTCTTTTGATACAGTATCTAAATATTTAGACGGATGCTGTGCAAGCGGGCTTAACGAAGCGCTTTTAGCAAAAGAGGAGTTTAAAAAAGAGGTGCACACATACTCGCCTGCTTTTAAAGATGAAGAGATAGAGCAGATTGCAAAAATATCTAACCATTTGGTGTTTAATTCAGGGAATCAGTTAAAAAAGTTTGCAAAAAAAACAAAAGAGATTAATCCCAAAATTTCGCTCGGTGTGCGCGTTAATCCCGAAGTCTCATTAGCTCCAAAAGAGATTTACAACCCTTGCGGCATATACTCCAGGCTTGGTATAAAAGCAGAAGATTTTAAAGAAGAGTTTTTAAAGGATATAGAAGGCATCCATTTCCACGCACTTTGCGAAGAGGATTCTGCCGCACTAGAGAAGGTTTTACAGGCATTCGAAGAGAAATTCGGCAAATATTTGCCAAAATTAAAATGGGTTAATTTTGGCGGCGGACACCATATTACAAGAGAAAATTACAATACAGAGCATTTAATTAACTTACTAAACAGTTTCAGCGCAAAATATCCGCATTTGCAAATCTATTTAGAACCCGGCGAAGCGGTCGGCTGGCAAACAGGTGTGCTGGTTGCAACTGTTTTGGATATTGTGCATAATAAAATGGATATTGCTATACTGGACACTTCTGCCGAAGCACACATGCCCGATACCATAATAATGCCTTACCGCGCCGATGTCCGCGGCGCAAAAGAGCCAAATGTTCTGCCATACACTTACCGCCTTGGCGGAAACACTTGCTTAGCAGGCGATATTATGGGCGATTACAGCTTTGAAAAACCGCTAAATATAGGCGATAAAATAATTTTTGAAGACCAGATGCATTACACAATGGTAAAAGCCACGACTTTTAACGGAATAAACCTGCCAAGCATTGCAATATTAAGAGAAAATGGGACTGTTGATATTGTAAGGGAGTTTGGGTATGAAGAGTTTAAAAACAGATTGAGTTAATCTTTTCTGTTTTTTTCGAGTTCTCCAAGCATTGCTAAGTACAACTCTTTTGGGTTAAAATCCAATATCGGTTCTTTATATATTATGCTGGGTATAATCTCTAAAAGTATATGCATTACAATTATCATAGGATAAAAAATTTTAAACTCTATTTTAAAACTTTTAACCCTGTAGTGTCTTTTAAACCACTCTATTGCACCAGAAACGCCGTTATGCGCAAGTAAAAGTTCAATAGAAAAAACAAACCCCCAAATGATATATGTGGCAAAAACAGCAATCAATCCGGCTTTTACTCCAAGCAGAGATATAATCATAGCTAAAATAATAGCCAGCATTACACTAAACTCTTTAAATCCGTGCCACAAAATCACTAAAGTTACAGATGCAACAAA
>JALVXO010000143.1 GCA_027022775.1 Campylobacteraceae bacterium | reverse complement strand
TTTTGAATATTTGCTATATTGTTCTAAATCTATACTCATTTTTCGCCTCTTTTGCTATCTAGCCAAACCATTATGCCCTTTTGTGCGTGCAGGCGGTTTTCGGCTTCTGTAAATACAACATCTGCGTATTTCTCTAACACCTCTTCGCTAACCTCATACCCTCTGTATGCCGGCAGACAGTGCAGGAAAATAGCATCATCTTTTGCCAGCTTCATCAAATCGGAATCTACCATAAAACCGGCAAAATCTTTAATTCTTTTCTCTTTTTCATCCTCTTGCCCCATCGAAACCCAAGTATCGGTTGTTACCACATCGGCATCTTTTACCGCCTCTTTTGGGTTGTTGCTAAAAGTGATTTTTGCGCCGCTTTTTTGAGCCATTTCCAAAGCGTGTTTTACTACCGCTTCGTCGCACTCATACCCTTTGGGGGTTGCAACTCTTAACTCAAATCCCAAAATTGCCGCAAGGTTAAGCCATGAGTGCGCCATATTGTTGCCGTCTCCCACATACGCAGCCACGGGGTTGTCGGCTTTGCCAAACTCTAACATTGTAAGATAATCAGTCATTAGCTGCACAGGGTGGTAACTGTCTGTCAAACCGTTAATTACAGGCACTTTGGAGTATTTTGCAAACTCTTCTAGGTCGCTCTGTTTATAGGTTCTAATCATTACCATATCTACCATTGAGCTAATTACCCTTGCAGTATCTTTAAGCGGTTCTCCGCGCCCAAGCTGCAAATCTTTGCTGGATAAAAAAAGCCCTATTCCGCCCAGCTGGTAAATTCCTACTTCGAAACTAACACGAGTTCTTGTGGAGCTTTTTTCAAAAATCATCCCCAGAGTCTGCTTCTCCAAATAGGGCACAAACTCCCCGTTTTTTGTCTGCTTTTTAATTTTTACGGCTAAATCTATCATCTCCAGCAGCTCTTCTTTGCTAAAGTCTGCTAAAGTCAAAAAGTGTCTCATGGCTTTTCCTGTTTAGAAATTAAGAGGAATATTTTACCATATTTTTTTAAATATTGTGTCATATCAATAAATATGTCAATAAAATGTTAAGATTTAAATGGTATAATGGGAGTATCAGGGAATAAAATATGGGAGAGTTTGATGAAACAAACGGTTATAGCACTACTAATTGCATTACTGTTTTCCGGCTGTAAAACAGGCAATAAAGTTACAGGCAGGGTTATAGATTCTCCGGTAGAAGGAATGGAATATCAGTGTGCAGGATTAATAAACTATACTCCTAACGATGGTACTGTCAGCTGCAAACATATGCCTTTGGGGTTTAAAATAGGTGAAATCAGATTAGGTTCTATGTTAAAAATGCCAAGTGACGGATATATTTTGCCTCAAGATATTTTAGGTGTAAAAAGAAGCGATGTATATAATGAAAATGTAGTAAAATTGGCAGTTATTTTACAATCATTAGACAGCGACCACAATCCGGAAAATGGAATTACCATTACAAAAGAGGTCAGAGAGAAGTTAAAAACACCTATAAATATTAAAAAAATGAGCCTCGAAGAGATAGAAGAACTCATAGAGCTTCAATTAAACCAGCCCCTGTTTCAAACCCCTCAAGAGGCTATAAAACATTTAAAAAGAAGTATGAAAAAATATAAAATAGTTAAATAATTAAATCTGTTTTTGGAGCAGATTCATCTTTTTAAAAAGTTTATGGGCTGCTGGAGAATTGATAAAAGAGATATTATAAGGATGCTCCATCTCTATTGATTCTTGAGGCGGATTTAAATCTTCTTTAATTGCTTTTGCACCATTTCCAAAAAGTATCAATTTAATATCGGGATTGATAGAGTTTAAAAGCTCTTTTATAAACGGTTTCCACTTTTTTATGTGATATGCGCTTCTTTTTTTATTTTCAAAAACAAGAGCAGCATTTAAAAGCAAAACCCCATTTTTTTCAAAATTATCTTTCAATTCATAAATTGAGTTTATTAAACCGGTTTTATTTATCTTTTCAATTGCATCTTTGCCCGTATTTTCGCCATTTAAAAGCCCATTGGCTACCAGCGCCATTTTTATAAAATTTCTCAAACTTGTAGCACGGTTAACCTCTTTGCTTAAACGGTTTTGGTTAAAAATAGAGCTAACTGCCCCGTCTATAAAAGCGTAGCCTATTGCACTCTTTTCCCTAGGATATGGATCCTGCCCAAAAAGTATATATTTAACATCATCTTTTGGCAATGTTTTAAAAGCATTAAAAATCCTTCCTTGGCTTGGAAGATAATTTCCGCTTAAAACAAATTCCAAATATTCGGGCTCAAGCTTTAAAAGTGCTTTTGTCAAAATAGCATGCC
>JALVXO010000142.1 GCA_027022775.1 Campylobacteraceae bacterium | reverse complement strand
AGCACGCAGACTAAAATTGTCTCATCCAAAATATCCAGATTGCTTAAAGAGGCATCACTTTCCAGGTTGAATTTAACCGCATTTAATCCGTCCATTTTTGCAACTTCATACTCTGTATCGCTATTTACTGCAATTAAAACATTGGTGTTTGGCTCTTTTAAAATAGAGTTGGCAATAGAGTTTCCAAACTTTCCGTATCCAAAAATTACAACATCTTTTAAGAAAATCATCTGTATCTTCCTATGTTGTTTATCGATTTAAAATAATTTATACTCATTTTATGGCCTAGAACTACTAAAATATCATTCTCTTTTAAAATGTAATCTTTTTTAGGGGCAAATTTAAATTCGCCGTTTATTCCATTTTGAACTCCAAAAATTACTATTTTATAACTTTTAAAGTTAACCTCTTCTAAATTTTTGCCGATTATTTTGCAATTTTCGCTTATGTAAATTTCGCTTATGTTTGCCACATCTTTATAGTTTAAAATTGCATTAATCGCTTTATACATTGTTGGGTGCACAATTGATGCCACCATCATAGATGATGCAATCTCATTAGGCAAAATCACCCTATCAGCACCTGCTCTTATATACTTTTCGTAAAGTTTGTGGCTGCTTGCTCTTGCAATAACTTCGATATCTTTAGATATTGTTTTGGCATTTAAAGAGATATAAATATTTTCAATATCACTGCCGGTTAGAGCTAAAACCGTAATTTTTGAATTTTCATTATAAAACCGCTTTAATACCACATAGCGGCTTGGGTCGTCATGAATAGCATTGTGCCCGTCATTTATGGCTTGGGCAACTCTCTCTTTATCCACATCCAAAATAATATATCTGTCGCTGATTGCCTGATACTGCTGCAGGAAAATTCTGGCAATTTGCCCATATCCGCAAATTATTAAAAAGCTGTCATTTTCGGATATATGTTCTGCAATTCTCTCCTCTTTTAACTCATTCAGTTTTTCTGAAAATGCAGAAACCAAAACAGAGGTTGCAAAAGAGATCATTACAATTCCCAAAACGATAATTATAAATGCGATTATTTTCCCGGAGGTGCTTATTGGCGAAATATCCCCGTAACCAACAGTTGTAATTGTAATAAAAGACCAGTATAGTGCATCAAACAGATTGTTTATCTGGGCATTTTTATGACCTTCTGCAATATAAATCGACAACCCCCCGACAAAAACCACAAATACAAGCAAAATAAGAAGGGTTACAAGTTCAAATTTCCTGTCTGCTAAAACTTCTATAAAATTGTGGATGCTTCTGGCATGTTTTAACAGTTTTAAAAATCTGAAAAGAACAAAAATCTTCAATACCCGAAGCGTTCTGTAAGCTGAAATGATAGCCAGCAGGTCTATAATAGCCATAGGGGTGAAAATATAGCTTATTTTTTTAAATATCGCTCCAAATAAAACTTTGGCATAGCGCCCTTTTCGCCCGATTAAATTGGCATCGTTATACTCTTTTTCTATCTCTTTATGAATATCGTTGTAAATCCAAAAATTAAACAGATACTCTATAGCAAAAATTGCAGAAGTAAAATATACCGCATAAAATTCCAGCCACGCTGGAACATCATGCCCGACTTCGTAAATAAAAACAGCAACAGATGTAATAACTAAAAATATTAAGATATAATCTATGTATCTTTTGTAGCGGTTTAAAGGGTTTTGCAGAAGCTCCCTTACTTCATGTTTAAATTGGGTATATTTTTTGGAATTGGCTAAATTAAGAAAAAAAGAGACAATAAAGTTTGGTTTTGTCTCTTTTTTAGCCATTATGAAAGTCTCTCTTTTAATAACTGGTTAACTTTTTGAGGGTTGGCAGAGCCGCGGCTGGCTTTCATTACCTGCCCAACAAAAAAGCCAAACAGTTTCTCTTTGCCGGACTTATATTCGGCAACTTTATCCTCGTTTTTAGCAAGTATTTCATCTATCATTGCTAAAATAGCCCCATCATCGCTAACCTGTTTTAAACCAAGTTTTTCAATGATTTCATTTACATCAAACTGTTCATTTTCCATCATGAAATCGAGCACATCTTTTGCGCCTTTGCCAGAAATTGTGCCATCTTCAATTTTAGAAATAAGTTCACCTAAAACTCTGGCTGAAACTTTGCTCTGGGTGATATCGAGCCCCTCTTTGTTTAATCGTCCTAAAAGTTCATTAATCAGCCATGTAGAGGCATTTTTTGGCTCTATTTTGCACTCTAAAAGCTCTTCGAAATATTGAGCCAGCTCTTTTTGTGCAGTGATAACCTCGGCGTCATATTTTTTTAATTTTAGCTCCTGGGTGTATCTTTGAACCTTCTGGTCAGGAAGTTCTGGAATCTCTTTCGCTTTTTCTATCATATCTTGAGTAACTTTAAGAGGGCGCAAGTCAGGGTCTGGGAAATAGCGGTAATCTGCACTGTCTTCCTTGCCGCGCATAGATTTGGTCTCTCCTTTTTGTGAATCAAAAAGCCTGGTCTCTTGCCAAATCTCCTCTTCGTAAACCCCATCTTCATAAGCCTCTATTTGGCGCTCAACCTCATACTCAATTGCCTGTTTTACAAATTTGAAAGAGTTGATATTTTTAATCTCCACTCTTGTGCCAAACTCTTTTTGTCCTTTTGGGCGGATAGAGACATTAACATCGCATCTAAAAGAGCCCTCTTGCATATTTGCATCGCTGATATCGAGGTATCTTACTATAGAGTGGAGCTTTTTAAGATACTCAACCGCCTCATCGCTGCTTCTCATATCGGGTGCTGAAACAATCTCTAAAAGAGGGGTTCCTGCACGGTTTAAATCCACTTTGGAGATGCTCCCCTCATGCATGCTTTTACCTGCATCCGCCTCTAAATGGGCTTCTGAAATTGTTACAATTTTCTCTTCGCCGCTGTCTGCAGTTATTTTAATTTTTCCATTTTGCAAAATCGGCTTATAAAACTGCGTAATCTGATAAGCCATTGGGCTGTCTGGGTAGAAATAACTTTTTCTGTCAAAAACGGAAGTTTCGTTAACATCGGCATCTATCGCATACCCAAAACGCATAGCTTTTATTACAGCCTCTTTATTCACAACCGGCAAAGCCCCCGGCAAAGCAAGGCAAACTGGACATGTATTGCTGTTTTGAAGCTGCGCAAAACTGGTAGCGCAAGAACAGAAAAGTTTAGATTTGGTATTTAACTGAACATGAACCTCTAAACCGATAACAACTTCAAACATTTTATACCTTTTTAAGTTTAAAATTCAAAAAGATTATACCGAAAAAAGATAAGAGCTTTTAGATTATACAAAATATCTTATAGAGGCAAAACCGTATATTTTTGTTTGTGAAACTTTTTTTATCTCTTTTTTACTTATTATTCCGCCAAGAGCAATAATTTTGATTCCTTTAATAAATTGCGCTTTTTTTAAAGCCAGCAAACCTTTTGATTTGCCTTTTCCTGGTGTATTGAATATTGGACTGAAAGTTGTGGCATCGGCACCTAAATATTTTGCTTTTTTTATTTCATAAATTGAGTGGGTGCTTACAATTACAAATACTCCTTTGGTTTTGGCTTTTTTAATAAATTTAAACTGTTTAGATGTTAAATGTATGCCATTGGCTTTAAGTTTTTTTGCCAGATTGAAATTTTGGTGCAATATTCTTTTAAAATTGTATTTTTTAGAAAGATTTAAAAACTCCAGCGCATCACTTTTGTAATTGGATGCAGTTTTGTCTCTAAAAAGCACATAATCGGCTTTAACTCTTTTTAAATAATCTTTTTTTTGCTGTAAAGTTTTAAAAAACTCCGGAGATGTTATTGCATATCTAATCAAATTTTTTCTCTAAAAGTTCTTGAAGAAGCCTGTTGGTTTTTCTTTGCTCTTCATATTTTTTAAATTGAATATATATAAGTTCTATTAGTAATACAAAAAATAGACCAAAGAGCAAATCTATAACACCGCTAGCCAGTTTTGTTAATAAATTTCCTCTTGTAGTAAATAATCCGTACAAAAAGCCATAAAACGCAGAGGCCCAGGCGACCCCTAACAAAATATTTATAATATTATTAATATATTTCGGTTTTAAGTGCATTATATAGTAGCCGCCTCTGCCATCTCTTCTACAATATCATCTTCTTTATGTTCATGCTCTTCATCAATAAGCACTGCGCCAGCCAGATAAACATAAGTTAAAATCATAAAAATAAATGTTTGAAGAACCGCCATAAATACAAGCATTGCAAATGGAATTAACGGCAGGAACCAAGGAACAAGCATCAATAAAACCCATAAGAAAAGGTCATCCCCTTTAATGTTACCAAAAAGACGGAAAGAGAGAGAAATAATTCTTGAAATGTGGGATACTATTTCAATAGGGAACATTAAAGGTGCAAGCCATTTTACAGGTCCCATGAAATGAGCAAAATAGTGAACTACACCATTTTTCTTAATACCTTCATAATTGTAATACACAAATACCGCTACTGCAAGAGGAAGGGTAATGTTAATATTTGCTGTCGGCGACTCAAAGCCCGGAATAATGCCTATCATATTGGATAAGAAGATAAAAATACCCAAAGTAGCAACTAAAGGCAGATATTTTTTTGCATACTTTTCACCTACAACATCCCTGCCCATAGATAAAACACCGCCTAAATACATCTCCATGACATTTTGCATTCCCTGCGGCACAACAGTTAAATTTTTTGTTGCCATTTTAGCCATAATAATTGCAATAATTGCAACAAGAAGGGTGTTTGCTAAAAACACTCCATAGTGATGACCCAAAAATCCGAATATCTGAAATATGGTTTCTTCCATAACCTCTCCTAGCTTAAAATTGTAGCGATTATAGCAAAAAGTAACTAAATTGGTTCTAAAAAAATAGCAGCTAATTTAATTTATATCTTTTTTAAATTAATCAAGATACAAAATGTAATATTGCCGTTATTAACCGCTCTCTAAAGTAAAAAGTGGGATAATTACAAAAAATTTTCGGAGTAATGTTATGGGTAGAGCGTTTGAATACAGAAAAGCTGCCAAACTTAAAAGATGGGGGACAATGTCCAGACTTTTCCCTAAACTTGGAAAACAGATAACTATTGCTGCAAAAGAGGGCGGTTCGCCAGATCCTGAAATGAATGCAAAATTAAGAACAGCTATAATGAATGCAAAAGCTCAAAATATGCCAAAAGATTTAATTGAAAGAGCAATTAAAAGAGCTTTTGATAAAGATGCGGCGGATATTAAAGAGATTACTTACGAAGCAAAAGCTCCGCACGGTGTGCAGCTGATAATTGAGTGTGCTACAGACAACAACACACGCACAGTCGCAAATGTCAGAGCTGCGCTTAAAAAGGGCGGCGGAGAGCTTTTGACTTCCGGCGCGCTTAATTATATGTTTACAAAAAAAGCGGTTTTTGTTTTTGACAAAAAAGATGATATAGATTTAGAAGAGCTTGAACTTGATTTAATCGATTACGGTCTTGAAGAGATAGAAGAAGATGTAGAGCCGCAAGAGGTTGGCGAAGATAAAAAGATTATCAGGGTTTATGGAGAGTTTACCTCTTTTGGTGAATTGTCTAAAGCTTTAGAAGAGCGCTCAATAGATGTTAAAGCTGCAAATATAGAGTATATTCCAAACACTACAATTGAACTTAGCGAAGAGCAAATTGAAGAGGTAGAAAACCTAATTGACAAGCTTGAAGAGGATGATGATGTAAACAAAGTTTATACAAATTTAGCTTAATTCCAAAATTAGGAATTAAGCTACTCTTTTATTACAGAATAAACAGGTACATTTAACTTTTTTGCACCCTCTAAAAAAGTCAATTCTATAATAAAACACGACTCTACGCAATTTGCACCGACTCTTTCTATTAATCTGCTTGCAGCTGCCGATGTTCCGCCGGTTGCCAACAAATCATCTATAAGCAGTACATTCGCTTTTGTTCCGTCTTCTTTTTTAAAAGCGTCTATATGCACCTCTACTTCGTCAAAACCGTATTCCAGCGAATATTTTTCTGAAACTGTGGTGTATGGCAGTTTGCCTTTTTTTCTAATAGGCACAAACCCCACTCCTAAATGTGATGCCAAAGCTGCTCCAAAAATAAATCCCCTTGCATCTATTCCGGCAATATAATCCAAATTGTAACTTTTATATCTTTTTGTTAAATGGCTGATTAAAATTTTAAACGCTTCTTTATTGTTTAAAAGTGTAGTGATATCTTTAAACATAATTCCAGGTTTTGGGAAGTCTGGGATAACCCTGATTGAATCTTTGACAATTTGCAAATTTTCTGTTTCCATTTTTTCCTCTTTAAAAATTTTTAGATGAGTAATTATACCTAAAAAATCTCTTCACCGTCAATATACACTGCCTGGGCGCTGTTGCAGTTTAAGATTGTGTGTAGTGCGATATTTTCTGCGCTTTCATCTTTTAAATCGTTTGGCAGTTTAAAAATTGCAAAATCTGCATGGTAATTTGGCTCTATTTTGCCTATATTTAAATTTAGGGCATTGGCTGCGTTTTGGGTTGCTGCATTAATTAATTTAAGCGCAAGTTTTTTTAAATCGGCTTTATGGTGCATCATTAAAGCGGCGCGCATCTCTTCTAAAATAGAGAGTGAATAGTTAGAGCTCAATCCGTCTGTTCCAAGCAAAAGGTTATCAACATACTCTATTTGCGCCCGCCCGCACCCAAGCAGTCTGTTTGAGCGCGGACAGTGGATTAAAGAGTGGCCGTTTTTGTTTAAAGTTTCCAGCTCCTCTTTTGTGGCTTGAACCCCGTGAGTAAATAGGGCGGGGCAGCCGTTGAATGCATTTAAAAACCCCTCTATCGTGTTTATGGGTTTTGTAGTGTTTGAAAAGTTTATAAAAAAGTCCAAAAAGCCTCCTGTGCCGTTTTCCAGCCACTCTCTTTCTGCCTGCGACTCTAAAAAGTGGGCGGTAACAGTTAAATTTTGCTCTTTGGCAATTTTTAAAACTTCGCGTATTAAAATCGGGTGCACAGAGTAGGGCGAGTGGATTGCGACAGCCGGGATAAGGGTGCTGCTTTTGGCTTTTTGCGAAGTTTCGAGCCTGTTTTTAAAGTCAGCAAAAAGCGCATCTACAGCAGCCGGATTTGAACCGATTATTTCATTAAAATATATGACTCTTTGCTTTAATTTTCTGCAAACTTCAAGCTCTGCCCCAAAACTTGATATTGCGCCAAAAGTTGTAACCCCGCTTTTTAGCATCTCTTGGGCTTTAAACTTTATCAAATCTTCATCAAGCCTGTCTACCAGCTCTTCGCGATACTCAATTACACTGTTTAACCATTCAATAAAATCGCCGTAATTTAATGTTGCACGGTTTGCGCTGAACTCCAGGTGCACATGCGGGTTAATAAAGCCTGGGTATAAAACACAGCCCTTTGGAAATGTTATAATTTCTGCAGAGTCAAACTCTTGTTTAAGCTCATTTAGAGGGGCTATCTTTAAAATTTTTTTATCGAATGCCACAGCTTGGTTTTTGACAATTTTACCCTCTATAAATATATATTGGCAACTTATTATCCTCATTTACCGCCCTTTAAAGTGATTTTAAATAAAATAATACCAAATTTTTAAAAAAGGTAGGTTATGAAAATAGCAGTTATTCAAGGTCCAAACTTAAATATGCTAGGTGTAAGAGAACAGCACATTTACGGACAGTTAAAATTGGAAGAGATTCATCAGCACATGAAAGCAATAGCAGAGCAAAACGGTGTAGAGCTTGAGTTTTTTCAAAGCAATTTAGAGGGTGAAATTGTAGATAAAATTCAAGAGTGCCTTGGCGATGTTGACGGAATTATTATCAATCCTGCGGCATATTCGCACACATCTATTGCTATCCGCGATGCGCTTGCGGGAGTAGGCTTGCCGGCAATTGAGGTGCACTTAAGCAATATCAGCGCAAGAGAAGAGTTTAGAAAAAAAACAATCACAGGCGAAGTTTGCATAGGTGTAATAAGCGGACTTGGGCTTCACAGTTACGGACTGGCGCTTGTGGGTATGATTCAAATTATAAATGAAATAAGGGCAATGCAAGAGCAGCAGGCTCAAGCAGAGCAGAAAGCTTAATGAATTATATCGTTTTTAAAAATGAAAACGCACTCTATTACGAGTGCGGATACAGCTGTGATAATGCAATTTTTTTAACTTTAGGCAGTGATAGATTTTTTATAACCGATGGACGTTATGAAATAGAAGCAAAAAATGCCATTAAAAAAGCCCAAGTTTTAATAGCATCAAATCTTTTGGAAGAGTTGGTTAAAATTTTAAAGAAAAGTAAAGTTAAAAAAGTTGCAATAGATCCCAAAGAGTGGGATTTAAATTCATACTTTTACCTAAAAGAGAATATAGCTGCAAAATTTAAATTCAAGCCAGATTTTTCGCATAAAAAAAGAATAATTAAATCTTCAAAAGAGATAAAGTTTATTGAAAATGCGGTTAAAGCAGGTAAAAAAGCTTTTAAAGAGCTGGCTTTTGAGATTTCCAAAACAGGCGGCGGTTTGAGTGAGCAGAGGCTTAATTTTCTTGCGGAATCTATCTTAAGGGATTTTGGAAGCCGCGATTTAAGTTTTGAGCCTATTTTTGCAATTGGTGAAAATGCTGCAAAACCGCATGCGGTGCCAACTTCCAAAGAGCTTAAACCGGGTGACTTGGTGCTTTTTGATGCTGGAGTGAAATATAAAAGATACTGCAGCGACAGAACCCGCACAGCTTATTACAGCGGTGAGTTAAATTTTAAATTAAAGCAGAAATTTGGTGCTAAAAAGATGCAAAAAGTTTACGATACTGTGTTAAAAGCGCACGATATAGCAATAAAAAAAGCGCGCAGCGGAATGAAAGCGAGCGAAATAGACAAACTGGCGCGCGATGTTATAGAAAAAGCCGGTTTTGGGAAATATTTTGTTCACTCAACTGGCCACGGAGTAGGGCTTGATATTCATGAAATGCCTTATATTTCTGCCAGAAGCGATACAGTTATAAAAGATGGAATGGTTTTTACAATCGAGCCTGGAATTTACCTTGAGGGTGAGTTTGGGGTAAGAATAGAAGATATGGTAGTAATGCAAAAGGGCAGGGCGGAGGTCTTGTAAATTTGCAAAACAAATTTATAAGAAGCTAAGAGCTAAGAGCCTAGAGCAAAGAGCTAACAAGGTGGCTTCGCCTTTTTTAAGCGGCAAAGCCATAAATATTAAACGCGGCGCAGCCGCACAATCAGCTCTAAGCTCTCGGTTCTTAGCTTATTTAGATTCTTCGCTTCGCTCAGAATGACAAGGCAGTAAAAATTTTGGACTTATTTCGCACTCTCGCTTTTACGGAATAACGAAATGCTAAGCATTTTATTTTATAGATGTAAAACCTTAATTTCATAACAGGGTAACATATGTCGGGATTTTTATATAAAAATTTAAAAAATAGCGAACAGTTAATTAAAAGCAGAGAGTTTCCTAAAGTTTTTAGCAATAATTGTGGGAAATATACCGCTTTAATTGGTGTTGGCGGGAATATTGGCGATGTAAAACGGCGTTTTTTTAAACTGATAAACTTTTTAAATTCGCAAAAACGGGTTAAAATTTTGGCAACTTCAATAATTTATAAAAATCCGCCGTTTGGTTATTTAAAACAGGATTATTTTTATAATACGGTTTTTTTAATATCAACAAACCTGCAACCTATGGAGCTATTGCTTTTTTTGCAAAGAACCGAAAAGAGATTTAAGCGAAAAAGGCTCTTTAAAGATGCTCCAAGAACGCTGGATTTGGATATAATTATGTATGAAAAACGCAAAATCAATAAATTTTCTGCGCTGATTGTTCCGCATCCAAAATGGAAAGAGAGAGCCAGCGTTACCCTCCCATTAAAGTTTTTAAAAGGAGCAAAATGCTTAAAGAGAGTTTTGTAGCCCCAAACCCCGAAGAGGCGTATAAGTTAGCTATTCGAAAATACGGCTCTATAGACAATTTTAAAATAGTAAAAGCAACACAATATAAAAACAGTGACGGCTCTTTGGTTTCAGAAATAACAATAGAGGTTGATGAAGAGACATACAAAAAAAGCGCGGGAATAGATGAAGAAGAGGCGCTGCTGGAAGAGATAAACATTCTTAAAG
>JALVXO010000141.1 GCA_027022775.1 Campylobacteraceae bacterium | reverse complement strand
ATTTCCTTCGTGCAGCACCATGCCGCCTATTAACTGAACATCGTAATGGCGCATCCCAAGAACCCTTTTGCTCGCTTCTCTGGTAATTGCAAAAGAGTCGTATAAAACATCATCCAGCGTTTTTTCTCCGCTTCTTACACTCTGTTTTAACTCTTCAAAAGCCGCTTTTAACTCTTCGTCGCTTAATTTTTCGTATTTCTCTTCTAATGCATTAATTTTTTGGGCTCTTTTTGCATATTTTTTTACTTTTCTGTCGTTTGCTGTTCCAAAAATCTTTGTTAAACCTTTTAACATTTACTTTAACCTTCCAATAAGTTTGCCTAATTTTACCGAAATAATACTATAATGTAGGCAAAATTAATAAATTTTACTATCTCTTCACAAAAAAATAGTAGAATTAGATAAAAATTTTATAAAGGATTTCAATGTTTAGACGTTTTTTTCTATTGGCAATTGTTTTTTTCGGGCTTATTTCGCTTAATGGACAGAGCATTCAAATTCCTGTTGCTTTTAAAGCCAGATTTATTCAGCAGATTAAAAATCCAAAAGGGAAAATAATCAAATATAGAGGAACAGTTATTTTCAACTCGCCATCAAGCACAAAATGGGTATATACCAGCCCTACAAGAAAAGAGGTCTGCTCGCGCGGAAGACAGGTTATCGTAATTGACCACGATTTGGAACAGGTAAACTACTACAGTGTAAATAAGAGATTTAACTTGTCAAAAGTGTTAAGCAATGCTAAATTGCACCACGGCAATGTTTATACCACAAAATTTGACGGCAAACTCTATACCGTAGTTATAAACTCTCGCAATCAGGTTGAGCAAATTGCGTATAAAGATAATTTAGATAATACCGTAAATATAATTTTTACAAATATTCAGTATAGAAGCCGCCCTTTTCCTGTATCTAAATTTGAATGTATTAAACCAATAAACTACGACTCTATTTACTAAACCTAAATGTATTAGGTTTAGTCTGCTTGACTAAAATTTCTTTATTTTATTTAACTAAATCTATTGCATTTTACTCTTTTTTTTAGTAAAATTGCAAAAAAATTAGCATAAGGAGTTTGGCAATGGCTAAATATCAGTATCAGACTGAAGTAGGGCAGTTGCTTAAATTGATGACCCACTCTTTGTATTCAAACAGAGAAATATTTTTAAGAGAGCTGATTTCAAATGCCAATGATGCGCTGGATAAATTTAATTATTTGCACTTAACCGATGAAAAGTTTAAAAATGAAGATTGGAAACCCAAAATTACCGTTAAGGTAGATACCAAAGATGGCTCTTTGACTGTTGGCGATAACGGTATCGGTATGAATGAGCAGGATTTAATAGAAAACCTGGGTACAATTGCAAAAAGCGGAACAAAAGCGTTTTTGGAACAGTTGGAAAAAAATAAAGGAAATAAAATAGACAGCAATTTAATCGGGCAGTTTGGGGTTGGATTTTATTCTGTCTTTATGGTCAGCGATTCTGTTGAGGTTATTAGTAAAAAGGCGGGCGAAGATAAAGCTTATAAATTCAAAAGCGACGGAAGCGGAGAGTTTGAAGTTAGCGAGGTGATAAAAGAGAGCCACGGAACGGTAATATATATTAAGCTTAAAGATGACGCAAAAGAGTTTTTAAATGCATACCATATAAAAGATATTATCAAAAAATACTCTAACCATATTCCTTATGAAATTTATGTAAATTACACCGAAAAAACCGAAAAAGACGGCAAAGAAGCAGAAGAGAATAAAACAGAGCTTGCAAACGAGGCAAAAGCGCTTTGGACAATGAATAAAAGCGAAATAAGCGATGATGAGTATAAAGAGTTTTATAAATCAACCTGGCACGATGTAAGCGACCCGCTAACTTGGATTCACACAAGCGCAGAGGGCTCTTTGGAGTATAAAACACTCTTTTACATCCCCGAAGTTGCGCCTGCAGATATTTACAGAGCCGACTTTGAGCCGGGTGTTAAACTGTATGTTAAGCGCGTATTTATTACCGATAAAGAGAAAGAGCTTTTACCAATTTATTTAAGATTTGTGCGCGGAATTATAGACAGCGAAGATTTGCCGCTAAATGTAAGCCGCGAAATTTTGCAAGAGAATAGAATTTTGGCAAATATCAAGCAAGCTTCGGTTAAAAAGATTTTAAACCACATTAAAAAGTTAGATAAAGAGAAGTTCGATAAATTCATAGAGCAGTATAACAGACTGATTAAAGAGGGAATCTTTACCGACCATTTAAATAAAGAGCTTCTGCTTGATATCGTGCGTTATAAATCAAGCGCAGTTGAGGGCTTGACTTCGCTTGCAGATTATATTGAA